>JAITJY010000226.1 GCA_031278675.1 Bifidobacteriaceae bacterium | reverse complement strand
AAGCACTGTGTTACGGCATCGGCGGCGCTAGCCGCACTATGTAGCCGAAACCTTTGCACCTGGGCCGAGTTTCGCCCACTCGGGGTCCCCGCAAAATCTTGGAGCGAAGCGGCCAGAGTTTGTGGGGTGCTTCTAGCTGGAGGCGGTCAGCGCATCAGCTGAGCCGCCCAGACCGGCACCGCCGCGACGGCCAGGGGCAAAGCGACCAGGGCAGCGTCGCGCCACCGCGCCCGGCCAGAAAAAACCGAGCGCCTGGAGCTGACCAGCCACAGCGCCCCGGGCGCCAGCCCGCAGGCGGCGGCCACACAAACCCCAGCCCACCAGGGCGTGCCCACGCCAAAGGAGACGGCCCCGCCCGCACCGGCGGCCAAAACAACACCTCCGGCGGCCCCAGCTTCAAAGCTCCAGTCAGCCCGGATCAAGGAGCTCAGGCCCAGAGCCAGACAAGCCGCCGCGATCCCACACCCGGCCACAATCGCCAAATCCTGGAACTGATCAGCCCTGGACGCTGTCACCCAAAGGCCACACACCGCGAGCGCCATCACGCCTCCGGCCATGGCCGCCACCGACCGGACCAGATCAGCCCTCGGCGCCGGCCGGGCCAACTCCCGGACAAAGATCGCCGGCAGACCCAGCCCCACTGCGACCAAGACAGGCGAATCCGTCCCGGTCCACCAGCCCGCCAAAGCGACCGCAATTGCGCCGGTCAACGCCAGAACCAGAGCAGCACTGCCAGGCGCCGGCACCCCACTAAGCCCAGGCCAACCGACCGCCAAAGCCAACACAACCAAGCAGACCGCACCGGCCATCCACGCGGCGCCGCCCCCCCGGCCCGCACCCAAAAACAGGCCACCGGCGGGCAGAAAACCAGTTGCGGCAATGCCCAACAGGCGGACATATCTGGGCACAAGTGCTCCTCGCATAGTTAAATGGTCCAAGACTGGACCGAAAATGTCTCAACAGACAAGACTACAAAGGAGCCGGGCATGGCGGAGATACTGCTGCTGGCCGCCGACCCCGTGGCGGTAGGAACAGTCCTACCCGCCCTGGAGTTCTTACCGCACCGGGTGCGCACACTCGGGCTGGATCCATCCGCCCTGGTGGATTTACCGAACACAGACCTGATTGTGTTAGACGCCCGCAGGGACTTGCAAACGGCGCGGGCCTCCGCCCGGTTGTTGCAGGTCACAGGCCTCAGTGTGCCGCTGCTGCTGATCGTTACTGAGGGCGGGTTGACCGCGCTGAGCACCGAATGGGGGGCCCGCGACTTCCTCTTGGCCAGCGCCTCACCCGCAGAGGTCGAGGCCCGCATCCGTTTGGCCCTCGCCACCCCGGTGACCCTCGGCCCGGATGCGCCCGTCGATAAAATTTCGCAGGGCAGTTTGGTGATCAACCCGGTCGCTTACACCGCGAAGATCCACGGCCAAACGCTCGACCTGACCTACAAAGAGTTCGAGTTGCTCCGCTACCTGGCCGCCCATCCCGGCCGGGTCTACACCCGCACCCAGCTCCTCCAAGAAGTCTGGGGCTACGACTATTTCGGGGGGACCAGGACCGTCGATGTGCATGTGCGGCGCCTCCGCGCCAAGTTGGGCCCCGAACATGACCAGTTGATCGGCACCGTCCGCAACGTCGGCTACCGGTTCGACGCGCCCAAGGAGCGCCTCCGTGCCCGCGCCGAGGCAGCGGAGCAGATGGACGATGCCGTCCTCCCCGCCCCGCAGACCGCCGCCCCGGAGGCCGCCCCCCAGTGAGCCTTCCCGCAGTGACAGTCCCAGCCCAGTGCGCTGGTAGGGGAGGGGGTCCGGTATGTGGCTGGACGGCATCGTGCATCTCAGGGGCGGCTGGAAGCGCTAGTCTTATGCGCGGCAGGGCCGCGGTAGCCCCGGGCTCCAACATCAGCCGCTACGAGCGGCCTTCGCGCCGACTGGCGCTCCGCGGCCCGGCCGACCAAACTCCATTGGATTTCTAGGCTCAGGAGCGCGTGTGCGGTTCAGTTTGACCCCCAAAGATGCGTCCTTTTTCGACATGCTGGCGGCCCAGGCGCGGCTCTTGGTTGACGGGGCGGATGTGTTGGAGCAGATGGTGGACTCGGACTTCGATGAACGGGTGGACCTAGCGGCGCAGTTGCGGGAGATTGAACACAACGCGGACACGCAGACTCATGCGATCATCAAGAAGCTGAATTCGACGTTTGTCACCCCGTTCGACAGGGATGATATCTATGATCTGGCATCCGCGTTGGATGACTGCATGGACTACATGGAAGAAGCCGCTGACCTGATTGTGTTGTACCGGATCACGCGCTTGCCGAAGAAGACCGGGAAGCAGATTTCGCTGCTGCGCCGCGCCGCCGCTGAGACCGCTGAGGCTATGCCTCGGCTGCGTTCCTTGGACGGCTTAGCTGATTACTGGGTGGAAATCAACCGGCTCGAGAATCAAGCAGATCGCGCTTATCGCGCGCTGCTGGCTGACCTGTTCGAATCAGAAACCGATGCGATCCACGTGATGAAGCTGAAAGAGCTGATTGAGGCGCTGGAGCACGCGGCGGATGCGTTCGAGAAGGTGGCGAACACTGTCGAGACGATCGCCTTGAAGGAATCCTGACCTTCTATGACCCCGGAGATTATCCTGGCCCTGGCTGTCATGGCGATCGCCTTGGCATTCGATTTCACGAACGGCTTTCATGATGCGGCCAATGCGATTGCGACAGCGGTTTCGACGCGGGCGTTGCGGCCGCGGGCCGCCTTGACCATGTCTGCCATGATGAACCTGGTTGGGGCGTTGCTTGGGACGGCGGTGGCTGAAACCATTGCGACGCAGATCGTGAATTTGGGCGGGTTGGATCAACATGAACAGCTCTCGATTGTGTTGGCTGGTCTGTTGGGGGCGATTACCTGGAATCTGGTGACGTGGTGGTTTGGGTTGCCGTCATCTTCGTCTCATGCGCTGATCGGGGGCTTGGCGGGGGCCGGTGTTGGGGCAATTTGGATCAATTGGAATGATGTCGAGGTCAAATGGGCGCAGATCGCGGAGAAGGTGGTCATTCCGATGATCGCTTCACCGGCGATCGGCTTCACGGTGGCGTTTTTCGCGATGGTTGGTGTGTTGTGGCTGTTCCGTAATTCGCCGCCGCACCGGACATTGCGGCGTTTCCGGGTGGCGCAGATCGCTTCTTCGGGGGCGATGGCGTTGGGTCACGGGTTGCAGGATGCCCAGAAAACGATGGGCGTTATCTTTATGGCGTCGGTTGCCGTCGGTTGGAATGAGCCTGGGGATGGTATTCCGTTCTGGATCAAGATTCTGGCCGCTTGCGCTATTTCCGCCGGCACCTATTCCGGTGGTTGGCGCATTATGCGGACCTTGGGCCGCCGTGTGATCGAGTTGGACCCGGCTCGTGGTTTTGTGGCGGAGACCACCGCCGCTTTGGTGCTTTATTTGGCCGCTTTCACCCCGATCCATGCGCCGATCTCCACCACTCACACCATCACCAGCGCCATTATGGGGGTCGGTGCGACTCGCTCGCTGTCCGCCGTGCGTTGGGGCGTCGCCAAGAGCATTGTTGTCGCGTGGGTGCTGACCATCCCAGCGGCCGCCGCGACCGCGATTGTCTGCTTCCTAGCGATCCAGGGGATCGGGGCGCTGTTCTAAATGTTAGGCACAATCCCGTCCGCCCGCCTCAGGCCGCCGCCCCCCGGGGGTGCTGGGGTGGCGCCGGGCGCTGGTGCTGGGGTGGCGCTAGGCGGTGGCGCTGGGGCTGTGCCGGGCGCTGGCGCTGGGGGTGGACTGCGCGCGGGCGCTGGGGTGGCGCTGCGCGGTGGCGCTGGGGCTGTGCCGGGGGCTGGCGCTGGGCCTGTGCCGGGCGGTGGCGCTGGGGCTGCGCCGCAGGGTGGGACCGTTGTCCGGCGGGGCGCCGCCCGCCGGATCGCAGCGGGCGTAGTGGCTGGGCTAGTGAGTTGGTTGGTGGCCGCCTGCGGCGGCCCATCAGTCTCGGAGGCGTATTGCGCGGCGTTGGCGGAGCCCGGGGTCGCATTGGACTCGACCGCGTTGATTGAGGGGGACGAGTCCACGCTGGCCGCTGCTCAAGAACTCTACGGTTCGATTGCGGGCCAGGCCCCGGAGGAGGTCAAGGCTGATTGGTCGGTCTTGGTCCGTGACCTGGAATCGCTGCTCCAGGCCGCACGCGGCGACCGCGCCGTGGAGGACTCCAGCTACGACGAGTTCGTTGAGGCGTTCGCGCGAATAGAACAAGACAAACACGACCGCTGCCCGGCGGACTGACGCCGGACGCATCAAGGCCCCCTGAAGCCAGCTCGCTAGCGCGGCCGCAGGATCGGGGGATTGAGGAACGTGACGGCGGGGACACGCCGATCAAAGTGGCCTTCCATGACGAGTTCATCCTGGTTGAGAGTCCCGGCGGACTGATGCCAGGCGTGACGGTCGAGTCCATGGTCCGAGGCGTGTCGGTGTTGCGTAACTGGGTTGTCGCCAGAGTCTTCCGCGAGCTTGGCTACATCGAGTCGTGGGGAGTTGGGCTGCGCACAGTCACCCGCACGCTCCGGGAGGCCGGGCTGGGCGAGTTGCGGCTCGAAGAAGAGCACGAGCGGCTTCGGGTCTTCGTCCCAATCCGCAGTCACGACCTGTCTACGCAGGAGGTCAGGCAGGAAGTCGAGCAGCAGGTCGCGCCCGGTAAGCGCCAAGTCGAGCACCAAGTCGAGCACCAAGTCGAGCGCGAAGTCTGGGAGCCGCCCACCACCCATTCGGGCGCGATCTTGAGGTTCCTCGCGGACGGGCCAGCATCGCGGGCTGAGGTCTTCGCCGCGCTGGGGGTCCACAGCGACCACCGCGCCTACACCCGGCATCTGGTTCCCCTGATCGACCGGGCCTTGGTGGCCATGACGAACCCGGACAATCCCACCGCCTCGACGCAGAAGTACAAGCTGACCGAAGCGGGCAGGGACTTGGTGTCCCGCCTCGTGAAGGGAGGTAGTCGGTGAGTCCACTGGATTCCATTGAGCGCCAACTCCAGAAGCGGTTTGCGGCCCACAGCGAAGCGGACCGGGCCGGCGTGTGGCCGGACATCTCCCACGGGACCATCATCCAACAACACCCACGCTAAACAGCGTTAATTCATCGGTGGATCCAGGCTAAGCGCGAGCGGCGCCTGGCACCCCGACTGGAACTACACCATCAACCCACCCCAAAGAACACGCGCCAAATAGACGGCGGCCCTTGGAAGCTGCCTTCAATTCTCTCGGATTCGACTTCGTCACTCGCCAAAAGAGCGGTACCCCGCCGCTACCTTGGAGGCCATGGAGATTTGAACGGCACTGCGGACCAAGTCTTGGTACCCGATGAGGAGGACGCGCCCGTGACCGACCTGACCAGGCCAGACCCAAGACTCGCAACGCCGCCCAGAGAAATGGACCCTGCCGCATCGCTGTTCGACCGGGCGGACGGCATCATCGAACAGGGACAGGCGTTCGTCGCCAGCCAGGCCAACCTCGGCAAGACTCTGACGTTCTGGCGGGTGGGCCGGGAGATTCACCGCGACGTGCTGAAGGAACAGCGGGCCGACTATGGGCAGCAGATTGTCGTCACACTGTCACGACAATTGGCCGCCAAGCGCGGGCGCAGCTACGAGGCCAGGAACCTGCGGCGGATGATCCAGTTCGCGCAGCAGTTCCCCGACTTCGAGATTGTGTCGACGCTGTCGACACAATTGAGTTGGTCGCACTTCGTCGAACTCCTGCCGCTCACACACCCAGCAGCACGGCTGTTCTATGCCGAGCAGGCGGCCGTAAACCGGCTCGGCGTCCACGCGTTGCGTGGTGTTATCGAGCGCAAGGCCTTTGAGCGGCGAGAGATTGCCAACGCCCAGATTGCGCTCGGCTCGGCGGTGCCGCTGGACACATTCCACGATCCGTACCTGCTCGACTTCCTGGGGCTGGAGGACGGCTACCATGAGCGCGACCTGGAGTCGGCCATCGCCCACGACATACAGGCCTTCCTGTTGGATGTCGGGCGCGGGTGGGCTTTCGTGGCGCGGCAGAAGCGGTCGAGAGCACTTGGTGGCGGTCTTCAACTCGTTTGTGCTTGACACCAACGCAAAGAACCTAACTTCACGGCCTTGGGATTAGCCCGGACTAAGGCCGCGGGGCGGCCGCAGGATCGGGGGATTGAGGAACGTGGCGGCGGGGTCAAGGCCGGGTTTAGCCCGGAACAGGGCCGCAGGGCGGCCCGTGGTGCCGCCCGAAGTTGCGCCCGTCGGTTCAATAATCCCGCTGCCCAACACCTTGCGCGAGAAATTGCGCGGATCTAGGCCAGTGCCCCAGACCGCCTCATAAACCCCGCGCAGACGAGCCATGGTGAACTGGCTGGGCACAAACGACAGAGCAAGTGCAGTGTATTCCAGCTTGGCACGCGCCCGCTCCAACCCGTCCGCCAGGATCCGGTCATGGTCGAAGGCCAAATCATTGGCGCTATCAGCCCTCAACCAGGCCCCCCGCCGCTGATCACCCCCTGGGGCGGGCGCCTCCCACCAGGGCGCCAGCAACAGATACGCCACGGTCAACACATCGCCGCGCGGGTCGCGGCCGATCGGACCATAGCTGCGGAGCTGCTCCAAATGGCCGGGTGGGGTCACGCCCGCTTGGGCGGCCAGTTCACGCAGCGCCGCCTCACGTAGCGTTTCACGTTGGAGCACAAATCCGCCGGGCAGCGCCATCCGGCCCGCGAACGGCTCCGCACCACGTTGGACCGCCAGCGCCGCCAAATGCCCGGCACGCACCGTCAAAGCGACGATGCCGACCGCCACCGCCGGCCGCGCCGCCTCACGCGGGAAGGACAAGGCTTGGGCCACCGGTTCAGGTTATCCCCGATGCGCAGAGCGCGGCGGCGGTCCGCCGCGCGGGGCGCGGAAAAGGCGGGTCGAACTGGCTGGCGAGCGCCAACTCGCCGCCCGGCCCGCGCGGGCCGCGGATCCGTGCGATACACGTAGCAGGGCCGGTCTATCTCGGCACCCGGACCGCGCGGGGCGCGGCGGGGCAGGCACCCCCCAACCATGCCGCATCCACGCGGCGGCGGTCCGCCGCGCGGGGCGCGGAAAAGGCGGGTCGAACTGGCTGGCGAGCGCCAACTCGGCGCCCGGCCCGCGCGGGGCGCGGACCCCGGTACGCCCTGCCGCGAACGGAGTTAGGCAGCCGGGGCGGGGGCTGGCGGCCTGATCCGGTCCAGGGCCACCACCTTGACCTTGCCGTCAGGCAGGCGCACGGTGTGCGCAATGGCCGCCTCGCCGGTGGCCAGGGGGCCTTGAGCTAGGGCGCGGTGGACGCGCCCCGCCGCGCGTTCCGCGATCACCGCGAGGAGTAACGGCAGGACCGGCCGGTGCGAACAAACCACAACCGGCGGCCCACCTCGCAAGATGCGTCGCATCAGACCCATGGCCCGCTGCGGGCGCTCCTTCGCTTCCGTCTCAGTCAGCCAGCGACTCGTCCCCACCGCCAGGCGCGCCCGGTGCGCAAACACTCGCACAGTGGCTCGGCACCTGATCCACGGCGAAGAAATCACCCGGCGCACCCCGAGCGCCGCCAGCAACGAGACCGCGCCTTTGGCGCGTGTGCGGCCCGCATCCGTCAGTGGCCGCAGACCATCAAGTTTGGTCCACGTGTCGCGCGGCGCCGCCTGCGCATGCCGGATCACCACCACCGGCCGCGTCTCCAGCCTCCCCTTGAGGTAATAGTCGCGCAGCTTCAGCAACGGCACTCGATCCGTTGGCCGAGTCAACCGCCGCAGCGCCTGATCCACCTCCAGCCACCGAGTCCGGTCAACCTCACGGCGCGGCGCTATCCGGACCGGGGCGCGGGCACACAAAGCTGGGTTGTCGGGATCATCCGCGAGTCGCGCCGCCCAGTAGTAAACCGTCTTGATTCGCCCGCTGACCAGCGGATATGCGACTTTCGGTAGCGGCCGCCCGATGACGACTTGCCGCCCCGTCTCCTCCGCCACCTCCCGCCACGCACACGTTATGAGGTCCTCGTGGGCTTCCAGCTTGCCTTTCGGCCAACTCCAATCGTCATAGCGGGGGCGGTGGACCAACAACACTTCGAGGCGCCCGCCCGCGACGCGCCAAACTATGGCGCCGGCCGCATCGATCCCCGGGGTGGCCTCATGGGATGCGGCGGCCTTGGTTGTCTTCGGCTCCTTCATCAGCGCACCCTGGCGCCCGAGCGGCGTTCGCGGGCCATGAACAGGGCCTGGATGTCTTCGAGCGGGCGGCCGTCCGCGTCCCACCGGTTGGCGGTCCAGACGCCATCGGGCCCTAGATCCCACGCCGCCGTGGTCGGCTGCATCGATAAATCAAGCATATCCAATAACTCGGTAATATGTTCCTGTGTAGTGAGATTGACCAGCGCTTCGACCCGGCGGTCTAGGTTACGGTGCATCAGGTCTGCGGACCCGATCAACACGTCCGGATTCCCGCCGTTGGCGAAAGCATAAACGCGGGCGTGCTCCAGGAACCGGCCCAAAATAGAACGGACCCTGACGTTGTCCGACAAACCCGGCACACCCGGCCGCACCGCGCAGATCCCGCGGACCACCATCCCCACCGGGACGCCGGCGCCCGAAGCGCGGTACAGCGCGTCGATCGTCGCTTCATCCACGATCGAGTTGACCTTGATCCGCACCCAAGCTTCCAGGCCCGCCTGACGATTGGCGATTTCCCGTTCGATCCGCTCAATCAAGCCAGTACGGATGGACGATGGCGCCACCAACAACCGTTGGAACGTGGACGCCGGCGCGTAGCCAGAGAGCTGATTGAACAACCGCGTGACATCCTGACCCACATCAGGGTCGCAGGTCAGCAGCCCAAGATCCTCGTAGAGGCGGGCCGTCTTCGGGTTGTAATTACCGGTCCCGACATGCACGTACCGGTTCAGTGAACCCCGTTCGGAGCGGACCACCAGCATCAGTTTGCAATGCGTCTTCAACCCGACCACACCGTAAACCACGTGAACACCCGCTTCTTCGAGCTTGCGGGCCCAAGTGATGTTCGCTTCCTCATCGAACCTGGCCTTCAACTCGACCAGGGCGAGGACCTGCTTGCCGGCCTGGGCGGCATCGATCAACGAATCTATGATCGGGGAATCGCCGGACGTGCGGTACAGCGTTTGTTTGATCGTCAACACGTCCGGGTCCGCTGCGGCCTGGGCAAGCAGCGTCTGCACCGAAGTCGAAAACGAATCATAAGGATGATGCAACAACAGGTCCCCGGCCCTGATCGCCGCGAAAATATCCCTCGGTTCCGAGCTTTCCACTTCCGCCAAATTCGGATGCGTGCTGGACACAAACGGCGGATAGGTCAAATCCGGGCGGTCTAAGTCCGCGATCACATTCAGCCCCGTGTAATCGAGTGGCGCCGGAGACTCAAAAACTTCCTTTTCAGTAATTTGCAAGCCAGTGAGCAGCAGTTTCATTGCCTGGTCGGAGATGCCCTGGGCCACCTCCAAACGGATTGGCGGGCCAAATCCGCGGCGCAACAACTCACGCTCCATCGCTTTGAGAAGGTTTTCGCGGTCATCTTCTTCGACCTCGACATCCTCGTTGCGGGTCACCCGGAATGTGTGGACACCCGCGATCTCCATCCCAGGGAACAACTCATCCAGATGCTTGGCAATCACCTCTTCGATCGGAACAAACGATGTGGGTCCCTTGTCGAGATCCGCCACCGCCGGTTGACGCGGCTTGCCTTTCGCGTCCACCGCGATGAAACGCGGCATGGTTTCAGGGATTTTTAGCCGCGCGAAGTTGGTTTTGCCTTTGTCGTCTTTGAGGATCACCGCCAGGTTGAGGTACAGACCCCGGATATACGGGAACGGATGTGTCGGATCAACTGCTAGTGGGGTCAGAACCGGGTAGATCTGTTTGCGGAAATACTTGCCCAGGCGGTCTTGTTCCTGGTCACGCAACTGATCCCAGTGGACCAGGGTGATCCCTTGAGCCGTCAGTTCCGACCTGATCGCGGTCTCGAAACACTTGACCTGCCGGTTGACCAGTTCATGAGACCGGGATTGGAGCGCGTCCATCAACTGCCTGGGACCCAACCCCGAGGCTGCCGTCACCGCCATGCCCGCATCCATCCGGCGCTGCAGCCCCGCCACCCTGACCATGAAGAACTCATCCAGGTTGGAACTGAAGATCGACAGGAAACGAACCCGTTCCAGCAGCGGGATACCTGGATCCTCGGCCAGCTCCAAGACACGCTGGTTGAACGCCAACCAACTCAATTCCCTATCCCCGTAGCGATCCGAGGGAAGCTCTTGTGACATAGACTGATCTTTCCACATCACCAACGCTGGGATGTGGGCTGGACGGCATCGTCCAATCGGTGCCCCGTGCGTTCAGGCCAATCGCCACGCGTCTGGGGCGCGCGCCAACCTGATCAGCAAGGCGCCCTGGGCGGCAAACCAGCCCCCGCGCACCGGCAGGCCCGCCCGGACGGTCCCGTTTCCCCCGCAGGCCGCCCGCCCAACCCCGCGCGTTCGCGGGGCCGCCTATTTCGTCGGACTCGTCGCAGCGGCAAACCAGCCCCCGCGCACCGGCAGGGCCGCCCGGACGATCCCGTTTCCCCCGCAGGCCGCCCGCCCCACCCCGCGCGTTCGCGGGGCCGCCCGGTTGATCGCGGCGCGGGCGGCACCGCGTCCGCCATGTCCACGGAGCAGGCGACGTAGCACACCTCGGAGTGCTTCTTCCCGTCTCGGGTGGTCCACGACCTGCGGATCTGCAGGACTTGCGCGCCGCCGGGGAACTCTATCCAGGCCGGCGCGACCAGCGCCCTGGTCGTCCTGGTCTCGGTTCTGGCGTGTCCTTTCGACCGCTCCACATGAACGGGGACGCCCCGCCAGGGCAGCGCTTCGGGCGGGGCTCGCAGCTTGGGCTGGTTCGCCTTGACGGTCAAGGCCCACTCCGCGCCTCTCGACAAGATCAGCTCTGCGGTCTCCGCGAGGGTGTGCGTCGCGTCCATCGTGGCGGAAGCTTCGCGTAGTTGAGGGGGGTTTTCGGTGTGTGGCCTGGGGTTTCGCGGGGCGCTGGGGGGCGGGTTCTGTCAACCGGTGGTGTGGGCGATCTTGTCGGGGATCTTCGCTCCGATGAGTTTGAACGCCTCGGCTTGGGCGGGGGTGGGGGTGGCGACCTGGGTGAGGGTGAGGGGCCCGGTGGGGGTGGTTATGGTGATCGTGTGGCGGGTGAGTTTGGATAGGTGGTTGAGGAGTTCGGCGAAGGGCCGCAGGGTGATCCCGTCGGGGCGGCGCCGTGTGGAGGCTTTGTTGTCGGCCCGGGTCGAGCGGCGCGCTGGTCGGGACGGCGTGGTGGGGGTCGGTGGTTCCTCGTCCTCGAATGTCAGGGGCGCCCAGGCGCGGCGCAGGTGCCAGGAGACGACGGCGGCGAGCAGCGCGATCAGCAGGTGCGTCTCGACCCGTCCCTTCAGCCAGTGCCGGACGGGCCGGACCTGCATGTCGACTGATTTGAGCATCTTGAAGTCGTCCTCGACATGGGATAGCTGTTTGTAGACCCTGACCACGTCGGCGGGGGCCATCTGCTGGTCGGTGAGGGACGTGCGGATCGTGTACACCCCGTCGATGCGGGCGGCGGCCGCGATGGCGGCCTCGTCGCGGGCCGCAGTGATCACGCCGTCTTTGACCTCGGCGGTGAGGAACTTGCCGACCTTGCGTTTGTTGATGACCGCGCCGGCGGCCCGCTCCAGCTCGTCGTCGGTCTTGGGCCGCTGGCGCCGGTCCTTCAGGGGGATCGCCGCGATGTCGGCCAGGGTCGCCTTGATCAGGTCGTCGCGGCGGGTTTTGGCGGCCTGGGCGTTGAACGGGTTGAGGCAAGCGATCAGGGTCTCGCCGGGGTGCTTGTCGGCGGTGAACGCGAACAGGTCCGTCTGGTCGAACAGGCTCATCTGCAAAGGCCCGTCCTCGGCGGCCAGCGCCGCGATCTGGGGGCGGTCCAACGCCCCGACCCACCCCAGGCCGTCGCGTTTGCGCAGGTCGTCTATGCGGGTGCCGGTGACCATGCCGCAGCCCGCGACCATGATGGCGGTGTCCATGTGGAAGTCGTCCTTGACCGCTGTGATCGCGTCCTTGAACGAGACCGGGTCGGCGGTGTTGCCGGAAAAGACCCGCACGGCGACAGGGATCCCGCCGGGCGCGCAGACCAACGCGAACTCGATCTGCTTCTTGCCTTTCTTCTTGTCGCGGGAGGGCCCGCAGGCGGCCAGGGCGCACTCGGTCCCCTCCACCCAGGTCGAGGTCAGGTCGTAGAACACGAGCTGGGCGGGGTTGACCGCCGGGTCTTTGAGGAACCTGGCGGCCAGCGCCCCCTCGACGGCCGCTTTCCTCTCGGCCAGCCAGTCCATCGCCCGGTAGGCCTCGTCTTTGCCGACCACACCCAGCCCGAGGTCGGCGCCCATCGTGGTGTCCGCGAACCACGACGCCTGCGCGATCTTCGACGCGGGGTGGCAGACCCTCGCGATGACCAGCCCCATTATCAGGTCCCGCTGGCGGGACGGGCCGCCCAGCATGGCGGGCAGGCCGAGCTGGGACGCCATCTCCCAGGCGGCGGCCACGTCCCCGTGGGCCAGGCCCGCCCCCAGGGACACGCCCGCCTGGGCGGCCCCGCCGGGCGCCTGGGCGCGGGCGCCGTGGTTGAGGACCGCCTCGAGGGAGTCGACCTGGTCGGGGGGCAGGTCCTTGAGGGAGGCGACCGTGTGGTGCCTGACCTTGGGTCCCTCCCGCCAGGCGCGGCGCAGCAGCGGCGACTCATAGTGCCTCTCCTCGCCGTCCCTGCCCCGGTGGGTCGTCTTGATTCTGACAACACGTAGAGGCCCCCTGGGTTCGCCCATGACTGTATCATACCAGGTCTAACACCTATTGCCAACCCCCGGCGCTAGATCCGTTCTGACTACATCTGATCCGCGCGGGCGGCCGAACCCGCTGGTCGGGCGACGGATCAGCATGTCAACACTGCAAAACTTCCGTCTTGGCTTCCGGCAACGGCCGCCGGGCGCCGGTTGGCCGGGAAAGCGCCGGGATCGGCCGAGTCCCACAGCGGCACCGAACCATTGGATAGGCTCTTATCCATGGATAAGCTGGGGCGCGTGTCATTGGCTGAGCCGCCCGGCGATTGGCCCGTCTGGGGGACGGAAAGCGCCGATTGGGTCCCGAGCGCCGATTCGTTCGCGCCGCGCTCGCGACGCCTGCTGGAGGGTGGCCCCTACCAGGCCGCCGTCCCACCGGAGATCGCCGAAGCCCGCTATGGCACCGACGCGGCGACGGCCGGACTGGTGGCCGAGGCCTCAGCGGAGATCGCCAGGTTCGACGGCGAAGCCGGGGCGACGACCGCCCCACTGGCGGCGCTGCTGTTGCGCACCGAGGCGGCCAGTTCCTCGCAGATCGAACTGTTGACGGCATCGTCCAAGGCGATCGCCGCCGCCGAGCTGGGCCGGACCGGGCGGCCGGGCGCCGACCGGATAGTCGCCAACGTCCAGGCCATGCGAGCGGCCGTCGACCTGGCCGAGCAG
>JAITJY010000182.1 GCA_031278675.1 Bifidobacteriaceae bacterium | reverse complement strand
CGGCGGACGGCATCGGCGGACGGAACCCAAGCGCGGAACATGGCGGCGCCGCGTCCCGCTCCCCCGCCACCCCGGAGGTCCGGGAGGCGAACTGGGCGGCGGATCGCGGGCACGCTCCTGGTGTTGCTGCTCGCCGCGCTGGCCTGGCCGATCGGGCTGGCGCTGTGGACCAACGAGCACCTGGCGCACGTCGATGCGCTGGTCAGCGGCGGGACCGACGCGGGGCGGACCTACCTGGTGGCGGGCTCGGACAAACGTGGCAGCGGCGGCGTCACGGACCTGACGGAAGGCCAGCGGGCGGATTCCATCCTGATAGTCCATGTCGCGCCGAACAACCAGGCCTACCTGATTTCGATCCCCCGCGACACATACGTTGAACTGCCGGCGCAAGGTGGCCAGAAAATCACCTCGGCGTACGCTTACGGAGGTGCGCAACTCCTGGTCCAAGCGGTCCAAGACCTGACCGGGATGCATATCGACCGTTACGTGGAGGTCGGTTTCGGCTCGCTCACCGAGTTGGTCGATGCCGTCGGCGGCGTCGAGTTGTGCATGGACGCGACCGTCGATGACCACGACTCGAAACTGGTCTGGGAAGCCGGCTGCCATGAAGCGGACGGCAAACTAGCCCTGGCCTTCAGCCGGATGCGGAAATCCGACCCGCTCGGTGACTTGGGGCGCGCCGCCCGCCAACGCCAAGTGGTCTCGCAACTGATGAAGAAGACGCTGACACCATCGCTGGTCTACCGCCCGGACCGTCAACTCGAACTGGCCAAGGCCGGGACGGCCGCCCTGACCGTGGACCAGGATGCGAACATTATTGACCTGGGCCGGCTGCTACTCGATTTCAAGGCAGCGACCGGCCCGGAAGGAATCCAGGGCATGCCAACGGTGGCGAATATCGACTACCGGCCGGGCGGGATCGGCTCTGCGGTGCTGTTGGACCCGGACAAGGCGCCCGCAGAGTTCGCCGCGATCCAGGCCGGCACGTGGACCGGAAACTAGAATTTGGGCCATGGTTTGTTCACTACTCGGCCAAGCGTGGCTAAAAAGTACGCTCAGCCAGCACATCTCCACAAAACTCTTACCGTATACCGCCCAGGTCTCCCCCATATTCTCAGGCAGTGGGCCTAACCTGGTGTAGAGCCAAACGGATAATTGAGGAGGTTATGTGCAAGTGCGCCACGCGGCGCCGCGTCCTAGTTCGCCGGCGCGACACCGGCTCAGGGTGGTTCGCCACCGTGCGCTGAAGGTGGTTGCGACCGGCGTTGTGGCGACCCTGGTCGCGGCATTTGTCGTCGTTGGGGAACGAGTCCGCCAGCTCGAAGCCAACATGCAGGTGATCGACATCACGACCTTGATCGGGAACCAGGAGCGCCCCGCGAAGCGGGCACCAACGGCTGAAGCAGAACCGTTGGATCCGTTCGGGGGCAATCCTGTCAACATTTTGATCACCGCGATCGACACCCGCTCCGGCGCCAACGCGGACGTGGTCCGGGATTCCATGGACTCGCTGCTAAACGATGTGAACATGGTGGCCCATATCTCGGCGGACCGTTCGCGGGTCGACATCGTCTCTCTGCCCCGTGATGCGCTGGTCAACTTGCCGGCCTGCACCACCCCGAACGGCTGGATCAGCCCACCGGAATACGACGTGATGTTGAATTCCGCCTTTGTCAAGGGCGCCGGCGGCTGGGACCCCGACGCGAAAGCCGAAGGCATTGCCTGTATTTTTGCGTCCGTCGAAGCCATCACCGGTATCTTGCTGGATGCTTTCATCCTGGTGGACTTTTCCGGCTTCGCCTCGGTGGTGGACGCGCTGGACGGCGTCGACATTTGCGTGCCCCAGGGGCTGGTGGCCCAAAAGACTCGCCTCGAACTGACGCCCGGCATGCACCATCTAGATGGGGCTACCGCGCTCCAGTTCGCCAGGACCCGCGAGGGGAAGACCTACGACGGGCAGTGGCTCGACGGCACGGATATCATGCGCATCAACCGGCAGCAGCAGCTTGTCGCCACCGTCATCAATGAGATCCTGGCGGCCGGTGACCTCAAGTCGCTGCCCAAGCTCAACGCCACAGCTACCGCTATCACCAGCTCTCTTTATGTCAGCCCGGAACTGGGTTCGGTGGGAGCTTTGGCGGGGTTGGCCTTCGCCCTGCGCAACATCAAGATGGATCACGTTTCTCTCTTCACCCCGCCCTTCGCCTACGAAGGCCAGCGGGTCCGGTTGACCGATTGGGGCCAGTCCGACAAGTTCGGTGGACTCGGTGCCAGTGAACTATTCGAGTTGTTCGCTCTAGACCAGCCCATTCCCGGCACCGTCCCCTACAAGTTGGTGCACGGCGAAGCGCCGGAGGTGACCGATCAGCCCAGCACTACCCCCGCTTCTCCCGACCCAGCCGACCCGACCGCGCCGGCCGACCCAGCCAACCCCGACCCGCCAACCAGCGCAACGCCCGCCGCCGATGACGACTTCGTCACCGCCGCGAACGCCCCCGTCACCTGCGAAGTAGTAGGCCAAGGCGACACCGGCTGACCTCGGCCTGAGCCCTTCGCCTGGGGATGGGCGCTCGACCCACGGGAGGCTTCGAAGCGAGAGCTGAGGAACAGCTACAGGCGTTCAGGTCTGTTCAGGGGGTGGGAGCGGCGGGGTGGGGCCGGTGGCTAGGAGTGCGACGAATTCGGGTTCGTCCAGGATGGGGATTCCTAGCTCGCGCGCTTTGGTTTCCTTGGAGCCCGCATTCGCGCCAACCACCACATAGTCAGTGTTCTTCGAGACCGAGCCGGCGGGGCGCCCGCCCCGCGCCGCAATCGCTTCCTTCGCGCCCTCGCGGGTAAAACCCTCCAGGGTTCCCGTCACAACCACGGTCAAACCGCGCAATGTGGCCGGTAAAGCGACGCGCTCGGCCGTCAGGCGCACCCCTGCCCGCGCCCATTCCTCCACCACGCCAGCCCGCCAGTCGGCGGCGAACCAGTCCAAAATCGACTCCGCAATGACCGGGCCAACGCCTTCCACAGCCGCCAATTCAGGGGCACTCGCAGCCCGAATCGCATCAATGGAACCGAACGCCGTCGCGAGCGCGCGCGCCGCCGTTGGCCCGACGTGCCGGATCGACAACGCCACCAGAATCCGCCACAGCGGGCGCGTGCGCGCCTCGCCGAGTTGGCTGAGCAACAGCTTGCCGGCCTCCGTCAACTCGCCCGAGGCGGCCGTAAAGAACGGCCGCACCTGCCATGATCCCTCCTCCACCGTGCCATCCTTGGCCCGTCGCTCAGGTACCCAACGCCACACCCGAGCCCGTCCCAATTGCTCGCCATCCAGTGCGAACAGGCCAGCTTCGCTGGCTAGAACCGGTTCCGGGATCCGCTCCTCCTGCGGCGGCGAAGCCGCCTGCGCCGGGCCGCCCGGGGTCACCGCCAGCCAGGCGGGCGCCGGGCGGGCGGGCGTCGGCCGCAACGTCGCCATCGGATCAGCCAACGCGAGAGCAGTCTCCTGGCCTAACGCTTCGACATCGAGCGCCCCGCGCGAACCCAAATGCTCAATCCGGGCCGCGATTTGAGCTTTGCAGAACTGCGCGTTGGGGCACCGCAGGTCCACGTCGCCGGCCTTGCCGGGCGCCAAGGGGGTGCCGCAGGAAGGGCAGACGGACGGCATCGTGAATGGGCGTTCCTGGCCGGTCCGTAACTCGGGGACTGGCGCCACAATCTCGGGGATTACGTCACCGGCCTTGCGCAACACCACGGTGTCGCCGATCAGCAGGCCCTTGCGCTCCACTTCGCGGGCGTTGTGCAGCGTGGCAAACGTGACCGTCGAGCCAGCCACACGCACCGGCGCCATGATCCCGTAGGGCGTGACACGCCCGGTGCGGCCCACCTGGACACCAATGTCCGCCAGCTTCGTGTTGACCTCCTCCGGTGGGTATTTATACGCGATCGCCCACCGCGGCGCCCTGGAGTTGGCGCCCAGCGCCCGCTGCAACGCGAACTGGTCAACCTTGACCACCACGCCATCGATCTCGTGGTCCAGCGCGTGCCGCCGGCGCCCGTAGGCCGGTATAGTCGCCGCCGCCGCCTGCCTCTCTTGACTTACCTGATTGTCCGGGGAGACCGGCAAGCCCCACTCCGCCAGCAGCGCGTACGCCTCCGATTGGGTCAGCGGCGTGGGCCCGGCCACCCCGTCAGGCCACGTCCATTGGCCTATCCCGTGGACCAAGAACGCGAGTGGCCGCTCGGCAGTAGCCAACGCATCCTTTTGGCGCAACGAACCAGCCGCCGCGTTCCGAGGGTTCGCAAACAGCTTCTTCAGGGGGCGCGGCCGTTTGCCGGCGGCCACCAGACCACGGTTGGTTTGCGCGATCGCCTCGTTGTCTTCCTCGATCCGCGAATTCAGCTCCGCGAAAGCCCGCGTGGGTAGAAATACTTCGCCCCGTACCTCTAGAAAACGGGGCGCCGGATGCGCCGCCAAGCGGTGCGGGATCGAGGCGATCGTCATCACATTCGCGGTCACGTCCTCCCCGGTCCGCCCATCCCCGCGGGTGGCGCCCTGCACCAGTTGGCCGTTCTCATAGGTCAGCGACACAGACAGGCCGTCAATCTTGGGTTCGGTCAGCCACGCGATCGCTGAAGTCCCCGCATCACGCACCGCCTTATCCATCCAGGCCTCGAGTTGCGCGCCCGTGAACACGTTGTCCAGCGACATCATGGGTGTGACGTGTCTGACCGGCGTAAACTCCGCCGCCGGGCGGCCACCAGGGCGCTGCGTCGGTGAGTTCGGCGTCACCAACTGCGGGTTGGCTGCCTCCAGTTCCCGTAGCCGCGCCATCAGGGAATCGAACTGCGCATCCGAGATGGTTGGCGCGTCCGCGACATAGTAGGCGTGTTCATGTGCCCGGATCTCCTCGACCAGATTGCGCCATTCGGCCTGGGATGCGCGTATGGAAAGACTCACAGGTTCTATCTTGCCCGCAAACCCGCGCCAAGCGTGCGTGTGACACGGTTCGGCGCGAATGGCGGGCAAGGCGGCCGGCCGGCAGGCGCCGGGCGCCAGAAGGGATCACGAAAGCATCACGGAGCGATCATTCAGCACTAAACTTGGCTGTTGGACTCACAAAAGTGTGATCCGCGCCACCTGGTACAGTGGCTTCACCTTTTATAGGTGAAAATACCGGAAACGCGGATCCATCCCTCGCAGTCGCGCTGCGTCGGGTCCACGAGCAAGGAGATTGGTGAACAAATGACGGACACAGGTGCCCCGTCGCCTTCGCGTTCCACCGCTACGCCAAGCGTGTGGAAACAGAACCGCAAGTTGATAACCATCATCGCTGCGACCGTAGTTACTGTGCTCGCAGTGGCCACCGCAGTGTTCGCGGTGTTGTCCGCTGGGCGCACAGCCGCCGCCAGCCACGACGAGCAGCTCGTCGCGCTGCTCGATTCGTTCGAGGCAGCCGACCGGGCGTTCTTTACGGAATTGAACGAACGTCTTAACACGGCATCGACCTCCAGTAGTGCGAACGAAACCTACTTGAACGATGCCGCCACCCAGATGACCGCTGCCTTGGACGGTTTCGATCTCGCTCCGTTAGACCTCGGCGATTCGGCCGCTGACCAGCAGGTTCGCCTTCTGCTGGAGGACCCGGCTGGGCGCGTGGGCCAAGTCCGCGACGCCTTGAGCACGGGCCGTTCGCCGGATGACCCGACCCCGCCGACCTACGCCGACAGCCGCGCGGCACTGTTCCACGCGGCCGAGAAGATTCCGCCGCTGTTCACGAACCCGATCTTGGGTGAATCCGCCCAGGCGTACGTCGCGGCGATGGACCCCGCCGTCTCACTGCCCGCCCAGGCCGATCAGCCACCGCCGGATTCCGACCAGCGGACAGCCACACTCAATTCCTTGAAGAGGGCTCTTGACACCGTGGTCTCGGATGCGAACAATGGTCCGCTCGCTTTCTGGGTGATCTTCGCCGTGTTGGCCGCCGCCGCTATTGCCCTGTGGGTGTGGTTGGCCCTCAAGGGTAAGTCCTGGCCCGGCCCGGTGCCTGCCGCCGCGAGCCTGCCGGCCAATGCGTTGGCGCTGCCCGGCGCGCCGCCGACCCCCGGTTTGGCGCCCCAGCCGGTGGCCCAGCCAAGCGCTGCGCGGGCCCCAAAGCTCGGCCAACGTTTCGGTTTCGGCGCGAAACAGACGCCCGATGCCGTCGCCTCAGCCCAGCGTGCCGCCCAGCTACGGCCGCCCCCGGTCCCCCCGGCTGCTCCGGTTGCCTCGGCGGCCCTGGGCGTGCCTGGCATCCCGGTCACTCCTGGCATCCCGGTCACGCCGGGTGTCCCGGCGGGCTCCGCCACGGCGCCTGTCTCGGCTGTGCCTGCGGCCCCGGCCGCTCCGGTTGCCTCGGCGGCCCCGCCTGCCCAGTTCGCTCAGGCTCCCCTGCGCGGCGGCGCCGCGTCGGCTAGTCCCGGCCCAGCGATGTCGCCGACGCCTGGGGCGCAGCAGGCGGCCCCATACGCGGTGCGCCCGGGCGCGCCCGCGCCTCAGGCGGCCCAGGCACCGGCGGCGCCCCCAGGCACCGCCGGGCCGACCGCAGGGCAACAGCCCAAGAGACCCAGCCCGAGGGTGCCCTGGCGCACTACGGGGGACAAGTGACCACCGCCTTGGACCGGTGAGACCGCAGCCCGGCAACGCAGCGCAGGAATTGACGCATGACACAGCTCAGATCTACCCCCCACCGCCGCCTCGCCCTGGCGGCGGCTGGAGTGCTGTTGATTGGCTTGGTGACGGCGTGCGTCGCCGTGTTCTGGGCAGCCGGTGATGTGCGGGCGGCCAGCGCGGACCTGAACGCCGCGAAGGTGTTGCAGGGGACGGACCGGGCTCTGGTCGCAGTGCTGAAGGAACTGGGCGGCGGCTCTACCCAAGACACCAACCAGGCGATGGCTGACCTGGCCGAATCCAGCGCGAAACTAGACCTCGACAAACTCTCCGCCACGGCGACCACGGCGGAAGAAAGTGCGATCGCGTTGCTGGAAGACCCGTCCGGGCTGCTGGCGACCGCGCGGGCGGCGGCTGGTGTCGCTGCGCTGCCTGGACCACTGCGCGACTCGGTGGGACTGGTCTCTGATTCACTGCGCGATGCGGCTTTGCGCTCGAACGCCGCGCCCTACGTCACAGCGACCCGGTTCGGCAGCACGGGCGTCCAGACCGACGCTGGCATCGATGATTTGGTCGATGCCGCCCAGTCACTCGCCAATTCGGCACGCGCCCGGCTTATTACTGGGATTATTGGCGGCTTGATCGCGCTGGGCGGAATAGTCTTCCTGGTGGTGTGGGCTACCCGGCAGGACACTCCGGATGGGGCTGACCGGCCGAAGCGCGCGGGCGTAATCGGGGCCGTGATCGGCCGCGTGAGCGCGCTGGTGCCCGGACGCCGTCCCAAGGCAGCCGGAGAGCCTGCGAGCCCAACAAGTCAACCAACTTCGGGGTTGACGGCTCAACCGGTCTTCCCGCCTGTCGGCGGCCAGCCACAGCCGCCCAGTGCGGGACTCCCTGCCTCGCCGCCGATTGCGGGCGGACAGATCCCCCCAGGCGCCGCCCAGCCACCTGCTGCGGCATTCGCCGCAACCTCGGGCCCAGGCCAGCAACCCGCCGTCGCGGCGCAGCAGCCGACGGGCGCATTCGCGACGGACGCATTCGCCACGGCCGC
The DNA here is from genome assembly GCA_031278675.1 of Bifidobacteriaceae bacterium. Classification (GTDB taxonomy): domain Bacteria; phylum Actinomycetota; class Actinomycetes; order Actinomycetales; family WQXJ01; genus JAIRTF01. The sequence continues at coordinate 11,730 of JAITJY010000182.1, read as the reverse complement.
GGCGCAGCAACAGCCCGTCGGCCCGGTCGCGCCAACCACCAGCGCAGCCCAGCAACCCACCGGCGCAGGCCAACCACCCGCCGCCGTCGCGGCGCAGCAACCGGCGGGCGCCTTCGCCCAGCCTGCCGGCGCAGGCCAACCATCCGCCGCTGCTGCCGCGCAGCAACCGGCGGGCGCCTTCGCCCAAACCATCGACGCAGCCCAGGCCTCAGCCGCTGCGGCGCAACTCGCAGCCGAGATTCGCCGGCCTGCGGCCGGCGCCCAGGGCGCGTCCGGCCAGGACCCCACCCAAGCGACCAACCCCTTCGCGGGGGACGGGGCTGGGGCGGCGGAGACGGCATCGTCCGAGGAAGGTGTGCCGTTGGTCGACGTGCTGCAAGAGACCCTCGCGCTGCTGGAACACCCGCGCCAAGTGCGCTGGGCCATCAACGCTACGGCCGCTATCCATCCCGTACAGGCGCCGCGCCTGGCCCACGCGGTGGCCGAACTGGTCGACGCGGCCGCATCCAAATCGGGGTCGCTGGCGGTGCTCGTGCGGGTGGAGGTGACCGAGGGGCGCCTGGAGATCACCGTGACGGACGCAGCCGAGGGCCCCGGCCGCGGCACTCTCGCGCTGGGCCCCAAACCCAGCTCGGTGCTTACCCTGGTCAAGACGATGGGGGCGAGTTTGACGGCATCGCCCAACGCGACGGGACGTGGCACCGATACGCGGCTCAGCCTGCCGCACGGCGGCGGCATGGACTAACGTGTGGCGAGTGACAAGCGTGCAACCTGGAATCGATACCGCAATCTTTGTGACCGATTCGTCCGGCGCGGTGATCGGCGCGAACCAGGAATTGCGACGCATCACGGGGCGCCAGCCCGGCCAGATCCTCGGGGGGCCGTGGGGTGCGCTTCTAGCCCAGACGATGCCGCTCGGCTTGCGGCGCTTGATTAGCGCGCGGCTCGACCGGGTGGTCTACAGCGGCGCCTACGTGCGGTTCGTCGGCGCCGACGGGGCGGATGCCGGGTGGCACATCTTGGTCGAGGTCGCCGCCAATGGCACGCGGGTCTGCGTCGCTACGCCTGCCGCGCTCCCGGGCGCGGCGCTGGCCCAGTTGTACGCCGATGCCGTCGCCCGCGAAGCCGCCGCAACCACCGGTGGTGCCTCACTGGACAACGCCGCGAAGGGTGGGGCCGAAACGATTGTGGCCGGCCTGCCACGACTCGGCTACGCAAGCTACGACGAGTTGCTGCGCCACGCCGTCCCCGCCGAGGCGCCCATCGCTGGCGAACTGCCCGCCGCCCCACTTGATCAGGCCCTGACCGGGGTGTGGAGCGCGGCCCTTGGGGTGGACCGCATTGTGGAACGCCAACAGCGGTCAACGGCGAAGCTGATGGAGGTATCGGCGCTGCTGGTGCGCGCTGCCCAAGACCTGATGGACCAGCTAGAACCGATGGACGAGGCCGCCAGGCAGATCATGGCGGCGGCTCGCACGGTGGCTGGTTCGGCCACACCGCTCACGGCGGCGCACCGGGTGCGTACCTCTGTTGAACAAACCGAGATCCGGTTCCGAGCGTTGGCTCTGGGGGTGAGCCGTGCCCAAGAGCTGGTGTCAACGCAGCGGCTGGGTTTGGCGGTAGCCCGCCAAATGGACCGGGCTGTCCTGGGCACCTTGGCACTGGCCAAGGACCTGGGCGCGCGCGACCTGGGACTGGTTGTTCCCCTGGTCGGAGCGCTGCACACCCTGGCACCGCCTCTTGCCATGGGCACAGCCCGGGTCGGAGCGAACCTGAGTCGGCTGGCCCGCGAAGCGACCGAAGCCGCCGGTCAGGTCCGGATGTTGGACACCACCTTGACAAGTTGGGAGTTGCTGGCCAAACGGTTCGATCTCCCGGAGGCGCTGGTGCCGGCCGACCTTGAAGCTAAGGGCGCCGCCCTCAAACTCGACGGGATGCGCGATCTGGGTCGCGGCGCAATTACCCAGACCGGCACTGATGCTGCGGCCTTCTCCGAGGCCGCCGCCGGAGTAGCTCGCGCCTTGCGCTACGCGCCCGGCTTCAGCTTCGCGCTGTGAGCCTCCCGGCGCTTTGGCCGGCCCCAGCAAGCGAACCCCGCCCCGCACGGCCAAACCCAACCCGCCGAAACCCCGCCCCGCCACTACACCCTTGATGGCGCAGAGTCCGCAAACCCGGATCGGTGGATCGGAACTAAGGCCGGTCCGCCGTCCGGGTCGAGCCCCGCAGAGCCCTTGGCCTGGGAACACTAGGGCTGGGCATCATTTGGTGCGTTCGATGGTTCCAGAACAGATCACGCGGTCGCCGTCGTAGAGGACCGCCGTTTGGCCGGAGGCCACACCGCGGTGCGAGTCAACCAGGGCCACCTCAAGTGCGTCAGCGCTGCCCCCCGGGGCAGCGCTGACCTCGCACGCCAGCGGCGCACCATGCGCCCGGATCTGAACATCACAGCCGAGCGTTCCGCCTGCCGCCAGCGCCGCCGGCGCACCAGCGTCTAAGAACACCGGCCCGCGCAGCCCAAACCGGCTCACGTCCAACGCTTCGACCGGTCCAACCCGCACCACCCCTGCGGCCGGATCCACGCTGGTGACATACCGCGGGCGCCCATCCGCCCCCGGGCGCGACAAACGCAGCCCGCGGCGCTGGCCCACGGTGAACTGGTAGGCGCCATCGTGCTGGCCCACCTCGGTACCCGACTGGTCCACAATCACTCCCGGCTGCGCTCCCAGGCGGGCGCGCAGGAAGCGTTTGGTGTCGCCATCGGCCACGAAACAAACGTCATACGAATCTGGCTTCGCCGCGACGGGCAGCCCCAGGGCCGCCGCTTCCGCACGGACCGCTGCCTTGGACGGCGCCGTGCCCAACGGGAACAGGCAGCGACGCAGCGCCGCCGGCCCCGCCGCCGCGAGCACGTAAGACTGGTCTTTAGCCAGGTCAACGGCCCGCCGCAAGATCACCCCACCAGGCCGGGGGCCGCTGCCACCGGGCGCGGAATGCTCCACGGGGCCGTGAACTCCGACCCAGGGCGGGGCCGCCACCTCAAGGCGCGCGTAGTGCCCAGTGGCCACCGCATCGAAGCCCAGCGCCACGGCGCGGCGAAGCAAGACCTGAAACTTGATGAACTCGTTGCAGCGGATGCAGGGGTTGGGGGTGCGGCCGGCGGCGTAGGTGTCCAAGAAATCGCGGACCACCAGGTCCTCGAACTCCTCGGAGAGGTCCCAAACATAAAAGTCGATCCCGAGGCGATCCGCCGCCCGGCGCGCATCCGAGGCATCCTCAATGGAGCAGCAGCCCCGCGACCCTTGCCTGATCGCGGCCCGGTGGCGCATCAACGCCATGTGGACACCAACCACCTCGTGGCCGGCGGCCTGGATGCGCGCCGCACTCACCGCGCTGTCCACCCCGCCAGAGAGCGCGGCCAAGACCCTCATGCGAGCCTCGCGTGACGCGGCGCCGCCCGCACGCTCGAAGCGGCCTGGGCGCGCTCAATCGCCTCAGGCAGGGCCCGGACCAGCGCCAATATGTGCTCAGGGGCAGATGCGGCCCCCACCGACACCCTGATAGCAGACGCTGCGGCGGCGCTGTCCAACCCCATCGCCTCCAGCACGCGTGACGGGCCGGCCACACCCGCTGTGCAGGCCGAACCGGTCGAAACCGCGATCGACTCCCGGTCCAACAAGTAGACCAGGGATTCTCCCTTGGCTTCGGCCACACTAAAGCTCCGCAAACCCGGCAGGTGAGCCCACGGTGGGGTCAGGGCGCGCAGCGCCGGATGCTCAGCCACCAGGGCATCCAACGGAGCGAGCATGGCTTCCAGGTCCGCCGGGGCGGGCCCGCCTGTCTCAGTCAGCGCCGCCGCGAAGGCCGCCGCCCCGCGAGCATCGACGGTCCCGGACCGCACTCCTCTTTCCTGACCGCCGCCGCCGATCAACGGCGCAATCCCCAGGCGCAGCCTGGCCAGCAGCGCTCCCAATCCGCCGGGGCCACCGAGTTTGTGCGCGGAGATACTCGCCGCCGCTAAGCCACTGGCGGCAAAGTTCAGCGGCAGCTTCCCGGCGGCCTGGACCCAGTCGGAATGGACCGGCACCCCGGCGGCCACCGCCAGTTCAACCACACCGTCGACCGGTTGGAGCGCACCCGTCTCATTGTTCGCCGCCATGACGCTGATCAGCGCGGTCTCCTGGCCAGCGCTGGCCAGGTGGTCTGCCACAAAAGCCAACGAGATGATCCCGTTAGAGTCAACCGGAATCTCTACGACAACCCCACCACGGTTCGCCAACAACTGGGCATTCTCCCGCACTGCGGCGTGTTCTGTGGCACCGACCAACACGCTGGGACGCGGCTGGTCAAGTTGGCGGGACGCAAAGATCCCCTGGATCGCCAAGCCATCAGCTTCTGTGCCACCCGATGTGAAGATCACGTGTGCCACCTCGGCGCCCAGTGCGTCGGCAATCGCCTCGCGGGCGTCATCGAGGACGCGGTGGGCGCGCCGCCCTGGCCGGTGCAGGGCGTGAGGATTGCCGGGGACATCAGCCGCCGCATAGGCGGCGCGCGCCGCGCCGCTGAGCGGTGCCGTAGCCGCATAATCGAGGTAGATTTCGGAATCCATCCCGCCAATCATGCCACCGCCCCCGGTGGCCTGTCGCGCTAGACCCCTGTGCGCCAGCGAGGCTTGGACGCGAGCGCCCACCAGGGCGAAAGCTCAATTTCGCCGCGTCAGGCGCCCCAGTCGGCGACCAATAACCCCTTGCTCACAAACGCGCCGTTGCCGCGCCCGTGGTACAGATACAACCCCTTCGCCGCCCCGCAGACGCCGATCATGTCAGCCTGACCATCACCGCTCAAGTCGGCTCCGGCCGCCATGGCGCAGTTGTTCCAGCCGTGACCGGACTTGGTGGGTTTGTTGAAACCACCGCCGCCCCGGCCCAGGTAGGTGTAAAGTTCACCGGCCTCGTTGATCGCCAAAATGTCCGCGTACCGGTCGGGGTTGAGGTTGCCGGCGGCATGCAATTGGTAGGGCCCCCAGGCGTGGCCCACCTGGAGCCGGCCGGAATAGAAGCCGCCACGGCCGGTGCCCCGGTAGAGGAACAGCCGATTCGCTGAGTCGATCGCCAACAGGTCGCGTTTGCCGTCGCCGTTCACGTCGCTGGACGGATACACCTTGTAGCTCGCCCAACCGTGCCCCACTTCGACGCCTTCGCCGAACGCGGTTCCGCCGCTGCCTGCACCGGCATGCAGGTAGAGGCGCCCATCCGCTGCGATTCGCATCAGATCTCCCCGGCCGTCGCTGTTCCAGTCGCCTGGGGCCAGCACGGTAGCGTCTTGCCAGCCTTGAGCCACCCGGTAGGGCGCGCCGAGGCTCGTGGCGGACGTCATCGGGTAGATGAACACATCACCGGCCTCATCGACCACTACCAGGTCGCCGCGTCCGTCGCCCGTCAGGTCCGGCGAGACCACGGTTTGCACCTTGGTCAGCGGGATGACCGGCTCGGCTATCGCCTCCCGCAACACATCCAGTTTGGCGTAAAGGTAGCGGCCAGGGCACGTGGTCGCGTTCACGTCGCGGTGTCCCGCGATCACGGGTTTGGGCTGCTGTTTCGGGTCGTTCGGGTAGACCGTGGTGCCGCGCAGGTCGGTGATCCCGGCCAGCGACAGCCGCCAGGCGATCAGTTCGCCCGCCGCAGCCAGTGCCTCTGCGGCCGGTTCTACCTTGTCCAGATCACCCAGGAAGCAGACGCCTGTCGAGCCCGTATTGAAGTCGGTAGCGTGGGCGCCGACTATGTTGCGCATGATCCCGCCTTGGCGCCCTTCCCACACCACGCCGTACTTATCGACTAGGAAGTTGTAGCCGATGTCGTCCCAGCCGTTGTTGTCCATGTGCCAGCTTTGGATGCCTTTGATAATGCCTGGCACCTGTATTTGCGTATAAGTGTTCGAGCCCGCTTGGTGGTGGACGATGGCGCCTTTCAGTTGCGCCGCAACGATCGGTTGGCCGCCCGCGTTACCCGAATAGTCCGCGCTGCGTGCGCCCCATTCCGCCCGCAATCTGATGGCCGGTTGCGTCAACGCCGCCGCCCCGCTGCCGAGCGCTTGCGCCGCCGCACCCGCCAAGCCCCCCGCAGACGGTCCCGCAACAGCGCCACTCCCCTCGGACGATGCCGTCTCGGCGCCGCCCGCGCCACCTGCCGCAGCGCTCCAGTCACCTGCCGCAGCGCTCCCAGCCGAATCAGCGTTGGCGGCGAGGGGGACGATAGCTGGCGCGACACCATCCGGCAAGGGCGCACCGACCTGGGACAGGACCTGAATCTGGATGCCGGTGGCCCCGGCAGCCACGAACGGACTGGAAGCATGCTGGGAGCGGACACCCTCCGCGCTGGTCGCGGCAGGACCATCATCCATCTCGAGGTCGAACCACTCCGTCCAGACGCCGTCCTGGTAGGCGCGCGCCAGGATGCGTCCCGGAGGCGTGTCGCCCTCCCAAGTCACCCCGGCCACAGAAAACTCAGCGGTCTCGAACGGCGCAGTCACCAACGCCTCAAGACGCTCGTCACCTTGGGCCAAGGACAGTTCGGCTTGATCCGCCTCGGCGACTTCCAGGACTGCCACATTGCCGTGCTCGGCGCCAAGGCGGGCTGGGTCGGTGGGCGCGGCATCGTCCAAGGGGCTGACGCCCTGGTCACCCGGCGGCAGGGCCTGCGTCACCTCCTCGGCGACCAAATCTGCGCTGGCAGGAGTGATACCGGAATCCTCGGCCGCAACCAAGGGCGGCGGGTCGGCTGCGGCCTGCGGCGCACTGACGGCCGTGAGGCCTCCAAACAAGGCGACGCCGAGCGCCGCTGCGATGGCTCTAGAGCAGAATCTGGCTCGCATCTTCAAATCTCACAATCGATTGGGGAAGACAACCAACGCCATCCACCATACGCCTTGCATGGGGCTACGCCGAATCATTAGCGGCGGTTCGCCCAATGCGGGCCGCTAACGAATTAGATCCGGGAACAATTGGATACCAAAACACGCCGTCCGGGTTTGGCTCTCACGGTGATCGTGAGGCAAGCTTATCGGGTGCACTTCGAAGACGCTGGGCTGGCGGCGCCTTTGCATTTCCCTCAAACCAATCTGCCCGGCGTCCGTCTGGCCGGTGGCGGGATCGACGTTTGCGTGATGGCGCCACACGCCACCGCTCTACAACTCTGTTTGATCGATCAACCGCACACGCTGGCGCAACACGAACGCCGCATCACTTTGAACGGGCCAACCAACGGCATGTTCCATGGGCATGTTCCCGGGATTGGGGTGGGACAACGCTACGGGTTCCGGGCGGATGGACGCTGGGACCCGGCCGCCGGGCACCTGTACAACCCGAACAAACTGCTGCTGGACCCCTATGGCAGAGGGCTGGACGGCACCCCGGTGATGTCCGGCGCGCTCCATGCGCACCGCACAAACTCGCAGCTCAACCCGGTCGGTTGGCCATGGACCAGAGACGAACGCGACTCCGCGCCGTATATGGCGTATTCCGTGGTGACAGATGAGGGTTTCGACTGGGGCTGGCAGGGACGCCCGGCCGTCCCGTGGGAACAAACCGTCATCATGGAAGGCCATGTCAGAGGTTTGACCATGATGCGGGAGGCGATCCCGCCGCACCTGCGCGGCACATACGCCGGCGTGGCCCATGAGGCCACCATTGAGCACCTCAAATCGCTGGGTGTCACTGCCCTCGAACTCTTGCCGATCCACGCCTCGATGTCAGAACCGCACCTGGCCCAACACGGTCTGACCAACTATTGGGGCTATTCCACCCTGTCCTACTTCGCACCAAACCCGCGCTATGCCACCGAGGCCGCCCGCGCCGCCGGCCCGGACGCCGTCAACCGCGAGGTCAAAGGCATGATCCGCCTGCTCCATGAGGCTGGCATTGAGGTCATCTTGGATGTGGTCTACAACCACACTTGCGAAGTTGGTATGGCCGGTCCCACAGTTTGTTGGCGCGGCCTGGACAACCTGGCCTGGTATTTGCATGACGGTTCGGTCCCAGCCCGCTATGCGGATGTCACAGGGACCGGCAACACATTGGACTTTAGACGCCAGATGGCTGTAGCGCTGGCGCTCGATTCGTTGCGGCACTGGGTCACCGAGTATCAAGTAGACGGTTTCCGCTACGACCTGGCGGTGACGTTGGCCCGGACCTATGACGGGTTCGACTCGGAGCATCCGTTCTTGGTGGCGCTGCGCTCCGACCCGGTGCTGCGCCAGTGCAAACACATCGCCGAACCGTGGGACGTGGGGCCGGGCGGCTGGCAGACCGGCTCATTCCCGGTGCCGATTGCCGCCTGGAATGACTCTTTTAGGGGCGATGTGCGGGCGTTTTGGCTGACCGGGCCCAAGGAAATGTCCGCCGGGCGGCGCCCGCCGTCCGCCCGGGATGTGGCGACCCGCATGTCTGGCAGCGCCGACCTGTTTGCCAGCGGCGATCCGATGGGGAATCACGGACCGGCCGGGTCCATCAACTTTGTCACCGCTCACGACGGGTTCACCTTGCGGGACCTGGTCGCCTTCGACTACAAACACAACCAGCCCAACGGGGAAAACAACCGCGACGGCAGCGATGACAACAGGTCATGGAACCATGGCGTAGAAGGCCTTATTACGGACGATGCCGACTCCCGCGCCTGGGACGCTTCCCTCGGTTTGGACACGATCACTGCCCTGCGGCAGCGTTCCATCAGGAACCTGATCGGCACGTTGGCGCTGTCCGCTGGGGTGCCGATGTACTGCGCTGGGGACGAGTTCGGCCGGACGCAGTGGGGCAACAACAACGCTTATTGCCAGGACGGGCCGATCTCTTGGCTCGATTGGCAGTGGGGGGCTTGGCAACGCGATCTGGTCAAGACCTTCCGGTTCTTGTTCGCGCTGCGTCGCGAACATCCGGTGCTGCGGCCGGGGAGGTTCTTGACCGGTGCCCCCACCGGCGATGGCCTGCCGGATCTCGGGTGGTACGCGTTCGACGGGTCCCCTGCCACACCGAGCCAATGGCATGATCCGGGCTTCCGTCAGGTCCAGATGCTGCGCCACAGCCCGCAACCGGCCGCGCGCGACGCATTGGTGCTGATCAATGGTGCCCTGGACGGGGCTGATTGCGTTCTGGCGCCGGCCAAGGCCGGCGCCCACTGGGAGCTGATCTGGGATTCGACCTGGAGTGAACCGGAGGATGCGGCCGTCGCAGACGGCCTTGAGGGCCCGCCGGTGGCGCGCGGCGGCGCCACCGTCCCCAGCCACCTACTCTCCCTCCGGCTCTATCTCTCCACCCCCACCGAGGCCCACCTCGGAGCGTGACCCCGCAGCACGGATCGGTGGATCGAGGCTCAGGCGGAGGCGATCAAACCCAGGTCGGCGTTGGTCACCAACAGCGGGTGCTGCGGCACAATGCGCACGGTATAGCCGAACGGGCCGGAGTGACCCAACTGGATGGTGCCACCGAACGCAGCCTGGCCCGAATCGTCGATTTGCCGACAGGCCAGCGAGTCCACCTTGTAACCGGACTTGAGCTGATCACCTTCGGTAGCGCGCCCGTAAACCACCTGAACATCAACGTCATCGGCGCGAAGAGACCCCAGCGAGACGTACGCCGTGACGGTGACTACGTCACCGACATGGGCGACATCGGCCACTCCCCCGGACTCGACGTGTTCCACGCGAACCCCAGGCCAACCCGCCCGGACCTTCGCCTTCCACGCCGCCAAGTCCTTAGCGCCCGCCAAGCCGTTAGCCGTCAGGCGCCGGCCCAACGCCGCAGCGGGCGCATACAGCCGCTGGACGTATTCGGCCACCATCCGGGTCGCTTGAACCTTCGGCGCCAACGTCGCCAAGGTGTGACGCACCATCTCCAACCAGGTCACCGGTAGCCCGCGCGCATCGCGGGCATAAAACCGTGGCGCAACCTGCAACTGGATCAGGTCATAGAGCGCCTGCGCTTCCAGGTCATCACGGCGCTCAGGGTTGTCGACGCCGTCAGCGGTCGGAATGGCCCAGCCGTTGCGGCCGTCGAACCACTCATCCCACCAGCCATCCAGGATCGACAAATTGAGGGCGCCGTTGATCGCAGCCTTCATCCCGGAGGTACCGCAGGCCTCCAAGGGACGCAGCGGGTTGTTCAGCCACACGTCACACCCGGGGAACAATGTTTCCGCCATGTCCATGTCATAGTTCGGGAGGAACACGATCTTCCCGCGCACCTCCGGGTCATCCGTGAAACGGACCAGTTCCTGAATCAACGATTTCCCCTGCTCATCCGCCGGATGCGACTTGCCCGCCACCACCAACTGGACCGGATGATCCTGGTCCAACAGCAAAGCCCGCAACCGCTCCGGGTCCCGCAGCATCAGGGTCAGGCGCTTGTAGGTGGGCACCCGCCGCGCAAACCCGATGGTCAAAACGTCCGGGGACAGGACCCCGTCGATCCAGCCGAGCTCCGCCGGCGAAGCCCCGCGAGCCGAATAGGACGCCCGCAACCGGCGCCGGGCATCCTCCACCAACCGGCTCCGCGACTCGCGGCGCAAGTCCCACAGCGCCTGATCAGACACCACCGCCGTGTTGAGCCACCCCTCCGACCCCTGTGCCTCAGGGCCTTCGCTGATCCGCAACGATTCAAGTTCCCCGTAGGTCCGGTCCAACCAGGTGGGCGAATGGACCCCGTTGGTGACCGCAGTGATCGGCACTTCGGAGTGATCGAACCCTGGCCACAACCCGGCGAACATCGCCCGGGAGACCTTCCCGTGCAACACGGAAACGGCGTTCGCCCGGCCACCCAACCGCAGCCCCATGACCGCCATGTTGAACACGGCCGGATCGCCGCCATCGTAATCCTCTTTGCCTAAGGCGAGGATCTGGGCGGCATCGACCCCTGGAATTGCCAGCGGCGGCGAAAAATACTTCGCCACCAATGACGTCTCGAACCGGTCTATGCCGGCCGGCACCGGCGTGTGGGTGGTGAACACCGTTGAGCCGCGCACCGCTTCTAGGCCTTCGTCGAAGGTCATGCCTTGCGCGGTGTATTCCCTGATCCGCTCTATCCCCAAAAAGCCGGCGTGGCCTTCGTTGGTGTGGAACACTTCGGGGGCAGCCCCGCCCGTCAAGCGCGCGTACGCGCGCAGCGCCCGCACCCCACCAATCCCCAGCAACAGTTCCTGGAGCAACCGGTGCTCGCCGCTACCGCCGTAGAGCCGGTCCGTCACGCCCCGGGCCGCATCCGGGTTGGACGGGATGTTGGAGTCCAGCAGCAACAGCGGCACTCGCCCAACTTGGGCTTGCCAGATGTGGGCGCCGAGTTCGCCCCCGCCCGGCAGCGCCAGCGTCACCACGGCCGGTGTGCCGTCTGCTTCGCGCAGCAGCGATAGCGGTAATCCGTTCGGGTCCAGCACTGGATAGGTTTCCGCCTGCCAGCCATCCCGGGTCAGCGACTGCTTGAAGTAGCCCGCCTGATAGAACAGGCCGACGCCTGTGATGGGTACTCCCAGGTCAGAGGCTGATTTCAGGTGGTCGCCCGCGAGGATTCCCAGCCCACCCGAATATTGCGGGAGCACTGCCGTGATCCCAAATTCGGGCGAGAAGTACGCAATTGACCGGGGTGCGTCCTCGCCGAGCGCCTGGTACCAACGCGGTTCACGCAGGTAGCGGTCCAATTCCGCTGCGGCCGCCGCTACGCGGTCAACGAAGTCTTGATCTGCGGCGAGTTCC
>JAITJY010000177.1 GCA_031278675.1 Bifidobacteriaceae bacterium | reverse complement strand
CTGATCGCTGCGCCGCTGGCGGGGGCGCTGGTGGGGGCTTTACTGGCGCTGTTTGCGGTCAAATATTGGGTGGACCACATCATTGTTGGCGTGGTGCTAAACGTGTTGGTGACGGGCCTGACCAGCTATTTGATGTCCACGGTGTTGACCGCTAACAGGTCGCTCAACCAGCCGATGCAATTGCCGAAATGGCCTATTCCAATTCTCGGTGATATTCCGGTGCTGGGGCCGGTTCTATTCCGGCAATCGTTGCTGGTTTACCTGATGTATGCGCTGATTGTGGTGCTGAACGTGATGCTGTTCAAGTCGCGCTGGGGTCTGCGGATGCGGGCGTGCGGGGAACATCCTGAGGCGGCCGATACGGTTGGGATAAAGGTCAACCGGACGCGTATCCGCAACACTGTGCTCGGCGGCGCTATCGCCGGTTTGGGCGGTGCTTTCTTTACAGTTGAGATGGGGTTGGCGTTCAATAAGGAAATGTCGGCGGGTAAAGGGTTCATTGCGCTGGCGGCCATGATTTTGGGGCGGTGGAACCCGAAAGGTGCGGTGGCCGCTGCTCTGCTGTTCGGCTTCGCCGGCGAGTTGGCTCAAATGATGGGCACAATGTCAACGCCTATCCCGTCGAACATTCTTCTGATGATTCCATATCTGCTAACTATTCTGGCGGTGGCGGGCCTGGTGGGCCGTGTCCGTGCGCCAGCCGCAGAAGGGACGTTCTACAAGTCATGACCGACGCCTCAGCCGGCGCGGTTCGGCCGGTGCCGTGGCCCCAGTTGGTCCGCCACGCCATCGCCGCGACCGCCCACGCCTATGCGCCGTATTCCAACTACCGGGTGGGCGCCGCCGCCTTGGCCGATGCGGTCCGGTCGCCTGCCGTGCGCCCCGATGCCTGCGGTGTGGTTGCCGCGCCGTCCGTCGTGCTGGCCGATGCGGTCCGGTCGCCTGCCGTGCCCCCCGATGCCCCCGGTGCGGTTGCCGCGCCCACCGAATCAGCTTTACCTGTCGCCGGTGGAGACCGGCCTGCCACTGGAGACCGGACCACTGGTGGGACCGTGGGCGAGGCGGCCGCGATGCCCGGCGAGCGCGCCCCTGGGGCCGGGCCTCGGCTGGTGACCGGAGCGAATGTGGAGAACGCATCGTACGGGTTGACGCTGTGCGCCGAATGTTCGCTGGTCAGTGCGTTGCACACGACTGGGGGCGGGAAGCTGATCCAATTTGTTTGCGTGGACGGTAGCGGAACGGTGGTGATGCCATGCGGCCGTTGCCGACAGTTGCTCTGGGAACATGGTGGCCCTGACCTGCGGATTCTCACGCCCCAAGGGGAACAGCGCCTGTCTCAGGTCCTGCCGCAGGCGTGGGGCCCAGCCAACTTGGCGGCTAGCCAACCCGAACGCGCCGGCCCGGCTGGAGCGGCAACGCCGGCGGAGCTGATGTGAAAGGAAACGATGGCTGAGATATTCGACGCGGTTGATGTGATTATCGCGAAGCGTGACGGTGGCGAGTTGACCGGACCGCAGATCGATTGGGTGGTGGACGCCTACACCAGGGGTGTGGTGGCCGAGGAACAGATGAGTGCTCTGGCGATGGCGATCTTGCTGAACGGGATGAGCCGCCCAGAAATCCAGCGTTGGACCCAGGCGATGATCGCGAGCGGTAAGCGGATGGCTTGGCCAGGGCTGAACCGGCCCACGGTGGACAAGCATTCGACGGGCGGGGTGGGTGACAAGATCACGCTGCCGCTGGCGCCGCTGGTCGCATCGTTTGGGCCTGGCGTGCCGCAGCTTTCAGGCCGCGGTCTGGGCCACACGGGCGGCACGCTGGACAAACTGGAGTCCATCAAGGGATGGCGGGCGGACCTAACTGAAGCAGAGTTGTTGTCGCAGCTTGACCGGGTGGGGGCGGTGATCTGTGCGGCGGGGCCGGGCCTGGCCCCGGCGGATAAGAAGCTGTATGCGTTGCGGGATGTGACCGGCACGGTGGAGTCGATCCCGTTGATTGCCAGCTCAATCATGTCGAAGAAGATCGCTGAGGGCGCTGCACACTTGGTGCTGGATGTGAAATGTGGTTCGGGTGCGTTCATGAAGGACCAGGTGCGGGCCGAGGAACTGGCCCGGGTGATGGTTCAACTTGGCACTGACGCGGGGCTTGGCACAACGGCGCTGGTAACGGACATGTCTGCGCCGTTGGGCCGCACCATTGGCAATGCACTCGAGGTGCGGGAGGCGGTCGAGGTTTTGGCGGGCGGTGGCCCGCCGGATGTCGTAGAACTCACGGTGGCGCTGGCCCGCGAGATGCTGGCCGCGAGCGGCCTGCCTGACGCTGATCCGGCCGCAGCCCTCGCCAACGGTTCCGCGATGGATAGTTGGCGGGCCATGATCCAGGCTCAGGGCGGTGATCCGGCTGCGCCACTGCCCCTGGCTCGCCACCATGAGGTCCTGGCTGCGCCGGCGACGGGCAGATTGACTCGTCTAGATGCGCTGGCTGTCGGCACGGCGGCGTGGCGGCTCGGGGCGGGCCGGGCCCGGAAGGAAGATCCGGTCCAGGCGGGCGCTGGAATTGAACTGCATGCGCAACTCGGCGACCATGTGACGGCGGGCCAGCCTTTGGCGACTCTGTGGACGGACACTCCCGACCGGTTCGCCAGGGCGCTCGAAGCGCTGGGCGCCAATGCGATCGAAATAACTGGCCCAATCTCCCCAACAGCCGAATCCGCCACCGGCCCCGGCTACCCAGTGGCCCCCGGGGCAAGACCGCCCGGAGCCCAGGGCGCCACCGCCGCCGGCCCCGGCCCCGGCCACCCCACGGTGGCCCCAACGGGACCGCCGCGCCCGCGCCAGCTCGTCTTGGCGCGCATCGCCGATCCCAGGTAACGCAACGAATCGAGGAAACATGTTAGCGCTAACACGCAGCGAACTAGCCAAGATGATTGATCACACGCTGTTGAAACCCGAAGCTACGTCAGCCGAAATCGAAGAGTTGGTGAAAGATGGCCAGGCGCTCGGCGTCTGGGCGGTGTGTGTCTCGCCGTCAATGATCCCGCTGGTCACCGGCGACCTCCGCCTCGCGGTGGTGTGCGGTTTCCCATCGGGTGCGCACTACCCAGAGGTCAAGGCCGCAGAGGCGGCCCGCGCGCGGGCGGACGGGGCGGACGAACTCGACATGGTGATCAACCTGCGCTGGGCCATGGAGGGCCGCTGGGCGCTGATGCGCGAAGAAATCGAAGCCGTCCGGGCGGCGTTTCCGCGTCCGGGCCTGCTCAAAGTCATCTTGGAGACAGCCGCCCTGACCGATTCCCAGGTCGTTGCCGCGTGCCAGGCTGCGGCCGAAGCTGACGCCGACTTTGTGAAAACGTCGACGGGTTTCCACCCCGCTGGTGGCGCGACGACGCACGCGGTCAGACTGATGGCCCGCACGGTCGGCCCGGCGCTCGGCGTGAAGGCCTCGGGTGGGATCAGGACCACTGAAGCGGCGCTGGCGATGGTCCAAGCCGGTGCGACCCGCCTTGGCCTGTCCGCCACCCTCCCGATTTTGGCGGCGCTACCAGCGTGAATGCCCAGGGTCGCGGACCGGGCGCAAGCAGACGGCATCGGCGCCTGGCTTGCCCGATGCCGTCCCGTCGCCCGCCCCCGTCCGCCCCAGCCCGCCCCGTCTCGCTCGCGCCGCACGGTGCGCTCCCGGCTGTGCGGCGCGCAAGCAGGCGGCATCGGCGCCTGGCTTGCCCGATGCCGTCCCGTCGCCCGCCCCCGTCCGCCCCAGCCCGCCCCGTCTCGCTCGCGCCGCACG
>JAITJY010000039.1 GCA_031278675.1 Bifidobacteriaceae bacterium | reverse complement strand
CTGGGCCCACCGGGCCCGCGCCAAACTCGGCTGCGGCCACCCCAGGCGCAGCGCCCGCCGCCGGCCGGGGCACCCGCCCCGGCTCACCCTGTTGAAGACCGGACCGGCGGCGCGCCCCCCGGATCACCGCTGGCCTCCGCTCGCCCGAAGGAGAACGGCGTGAGCTACTGCCGCCGGCCCAGTCCGCTTTCATCGGCCCGCTCCGTTCCTGCGGGCCCCCACGCCGGTTTCGGCGCGAATCGTAGCCGTGTAGGCGGCCAATTCGGCCGCCAGGATGTTCCGGGAGCGCCGCCGGTACCACCCGACAAACCAGACTGCGGCTCCCACCAGGGCAATCAGTCCCAGAGCAGACCAGGGGATGGCCCAGGCGCGGGCGGTGCCCAGGACTGGCGCCAGGTCTAGCTCAACTTCACCCACGTCGCCATCGCCGGGCACTGGGGTGACCTGGACTTCCGCTGAGATGAGGAAGATCGGTGGGACGCGTGACAGTTCGGCACTGACGTGGCCGGTGGCCCCGGGCAGCAGGTTGGCGACCGGTTCGAGTGTGGCTTTGCCGAGTTTGATCCCGAACAGGCCGGTCAATTGGACCACGGACGCACCGGACAGCCGGACGTTGCCAGTGTTGGTCACGTCGAAGGAGACTGTGGCGCTGCCGCGCCCCAGCGGGTTGACGGTGCCGTCGTAGGCAACTGTGATACCGCTGACTCCAACGGCGGCGGAGAGCGCGCCATCGACCCGCAGATAGACGCGGGCACCAACGCGTTGTTCCATCAGGACCAGGGTGCCGGCGGCGTCCGCTGAGGCTTGTTCGAAGGATGCGACCACCCCGGCGGAGTGGTCTCCGGGGGAGGCGTTCGCTGGAACGGTCAGCGTGAACGGCAGCACCCTGGATTCGCCGGCGGCCAGGGAGATGCGCACTCCTAGGTCGTGGGCGCAGGTTTCTTCGGATTCGTCGTTGGTGTCGGGGCATTGCGCTGGACCTGAGTCCACGGAAATCCATCCGCCGAGCCCGGTTGACGCCTGTTCTGCGCCGATCAGCGTGAATTGGGCTGTGTCGTAGTCGGTGGTGGCGTCTGCGGCGTAGATCCGGAAGCTTGCGGCTTGGCTGGAGTGGTTGGTGATGGCGATCCAGTCTTCGATCACGGTGCCGGGCGCCACTTCGTAGTCGAACAGTGATCGGCTGTCCGGTCCCGCCGCCGAGGCCGGCTGCACGCCCCAAGTGATGTTGCCTTCCGCGTCGCTAGCGCCAAGCGCCAACGCCGACCCGGCGAGCGGAGTTTGTACGTTCCCGCCCAAACCCGCAGTTTGTACGTTCCCGCCCACCGCCGCAGTTTGCACGTTCCCGCCAACCGCCGCGGTTTGTACGATGCCGCCCACCGCCGCAGTTTGGAAGTTCGCGCCCAAACCCGCACCGGGTGCCGGGAAGTTGGTGGCTGTCGAAGCTGGGGCGGCGGGCGCCGCCGCCATCGCGGCCGCCAGGATTGCGCTGATCGCGGTCCGTACCGCGCGCGTATTCATTTTGAAGAGGTCCTTTCGCCAGGCGAGTGTGCGAAGTGGTGGTGCCACCTCCAGGCCGCCTGCTCTGAGCGGCCCGACGGCCCGGAGGGGCACCGTTGGGATTTGAGAACTGGCTGCTTACCGAGTCCTCAGATAAGGGTCAGCGTCAGGGTTGACGTGTAGGCGCCGTCCTCGGCGACAGCCGGAACGTCCAGCGTCAACGCGGCGTTGACGGTGGTTTCAACGTTGGCTGCGGCCGATGCCGTCCCAGTCGCCAACGGCTTGTCCGTCGCCAAGCCAACACCGACCGCCACGGCCGCGCCAGCGGTCCCGGCCCCGGAGACCTTGTTCGGGGTCCAGCCGAGGTTGGTGGCGGCGATCGGCGTCATGCCGTTGGTCTCCAGGAAAGGCGAAGCCTTGCCGTTGAGCGTCCAGGCCGCCGCATCGGCGTCCTGGCGGTCATCGTTCACGGTGACGTCATCGAGCGTGCCGGTGGCGGTCCAGACCTGGCCCTCCAGACGGGTGGCCGGGCCGGTCAGCGTGGTCGCGCCGGGCTTGACCGAGATCTTCAGACCGGTCGGGGGGCCGGGGGGCTCCTCAGCCTCGGGCACCTGCACATTGATGTCGGACTCGGAGTCGTCACTCGCCGGGGCGCCGGCCGGGACAACCGCCCAGGTCGGGTTGCTGCCGTCGCCGTACTGGAAGTTGATGTCGACCGAGAAGTACTTCGACGTGCCGACACCGGAGGCTGCTGATGGGAAGGTCCCGTTAGGAGCCTCGCCGGGATCGCAGGTCACGAGGTAGGTGCCGACTCCGTCGTAGGTAGCCGAGCCGTCGAACTCGCTGCGCGGGTAGCCAGCGCTGATCCAGCGCGAGGCTTGCATGACGGTGCGCACTATGGGCTCCCCGTCCAGGCCGCTGCCGGGGGCGTCTGTGACCAGCACAAGCGCCGGGAACCGGGTCGCTGACCAGGTTCCGTCAGCCCGGATCAAGAAGGCGCGCGAGCTTCCTCGGTAGCCTTCCGGGCACCCGGCCTCGGTGGTGACGACCTGGGGGCCGCCGAGCGTGACGATCGCTCCCGACTGGGTGTCGAGGATCAGGTCACCGAGCCGGTTGTCCGGGTCGAGACCCGGGTCGATAGCCCCGGCTGGAGCTGCTAGGAGCAAACCGGCGGCCGCTGTGGCCACGGCCGCAGCTGTTGCCAGGGCGGCCTTGCGGCGATTCATGGTGGTTGACATTGATTTACCTTTCATTTGTGGTAGCGTCCCCCACTGTGGCGCGCCTTGTTTGGCGCCCGGCCCCCACTCGGCTCACGCGCGAGACTTGAGTGGGGGTTTCCCTTGTCTGGCCGGAGGACTGATGCCGGACAAGTGGTCTGCGAGGCCATTCCTGGCCCGGGAATGGCAATTGCGCCGCGCGGGTACCTCATGGGGCCACCGACCTGCGGCGCAGGAGGAACGGGGCAGCCACCATACCCGCCAACCCCAGGCCAAGACTGGCGCCGAGCGCCTTTTGGCCAGGCGCCAGCGAAGCCGGCGTCATGCCGGCCAGCGCCGCCTCGGTGGTCGTCATCTGCGCCACGCCGCCCGGGTCAGTTGCCTGGGAGGTTGGTGACGTGGCACCGCCTGAGTTGTTGCCCTGGGCTGGATAGCTCCCGTTAGAGCTGGGCGCAATTGAGGACGGTGGCGCGGACGGCGGCGCCTCCTCGTCCGCGCTGGCCACTAGGCGTAGAGCCAGCGCTTTGGTGGCTTCGGCTTGGGAGCCAGTCAGGGGCACGTAGCCCTCCGGCAGGCCGCCGCGCGTCCCGGAGCGGATATTGCCCACCCCGGCGGCGTGTTCCAGCAGGCCGGCGTAGTCGGCGCGAGCGGAGGCGTCCAGCCCCAG
>JAITJY010000028.1 GCA_031278675.1 Bifidobacteriaceae bacterium | reverse complement strand
AGCTAGGCCAAACAAATAGTGGTAAGGCAAACCGGCAGCTTCAATCCGCTCGCGTGCGCCGGTGTCCCGGTCCACAATCACCGCGACCGCTTTGACTATTGCGCCCGCCTCGCGCAGGGCTTCGACCGCAGTGATGACAGAGCCGCCGGTCGTCGAGGTGTCCTCGACGGCAACAACTGACCGGCCGCGCACGTCCGGACCCTCAATGCGCCGGCGTAGGCCATGGGCCTTGGCGTCTTTGCGCACCACGAAGGCGTCTAAGCCCAAGCCGCGAGAGGCGGCGGCATGCAGCAGGGCGGTGGCTACGGGATCGGCGCCCATGGTCAGGCCGCCCACGGCCTGATAATCCTCGCCGGCGACCAGGCCCCGCCCTTCGAGTAGGTCCAGCAACTGATGACCCACCAAGGGCGCAGCCAAGTGATGCAGCGTGATGCGCCGCAAATCAATGTAGTAGTCCGCTTCGCGCCCTGACGCCAGTTTCACCCGGCCCCTGATCACAGCCAGGTCGCTGACCAGGCGTCTGAGCTGGTCGGCCGGGTCCGTGCCAGGCATGTTCAGCGGTCTTCGACGCGGCTGAACGCCCGGACCGCAAAGCGCGGTAGCAGGCGCAACAGTTGGCCTAACACGCCATAGCGGGCCGATGGCGTGGATAGCACCGCCCCGCGGCGCACGTCCGAGAGGGCTCGCGAGACGACATCGGCGGCCGTCAACCACGCGAATGACGGGTACGACAGGTAATCCAAGCCGGCCCGCGCGTGGAACTCGGTGCGGGTCAAGCCGGGCAGCACCGCAGTAGCCGTCACGCCCGTACCTTTCAATTCGACCGCGAGACCTTCTGTGAACGCTAACACCCAGGCTTTATCTGCGGCGTAACCGCCCGAAGCCATATAAGCCGCAATGGATGACACGTTCAGGATCGCGCCACGCCCCCGCGGGACCATCGCCTTGGCGGCGGTCACAGACAGGACCAAGACCGCATGAATCATCACCTTTTCCATGGCGACCAGGTCTTTGATGGGTGCGTCCAACAACGTTTCGCGTATCCCGAAGCCTGCATTGTTGACCAGCAACCCCACCGGGCGCTGCGCCGCTTTTAGGCGTGCGACAACTTTGTTTAGATCGCGCTCCTTGGCGAGGTCGGCTGGCAAGACCTCAACGCGCACCCCAGCCGCGGATCTGAGCTTGGCCGCCAACTGCTCCAACCGTGTCGCATCCCGTGCGACCAGCACAAGATTGTGCCGCAGCGTTGCCAATTGCCAAGCAAACTCTTCTCCTAAGCCGGCACTTGCCCCCGTAATCAGTGCTGTTCCCATAGGCACAGCCTACTGGTCGCCCGCCGCGAAGTAGTCTTGGCGTGTGCGGATCGCGACCTGGAATATCAACTCTGTGCGGGCCCGGCTGGACCGAGTGACCGCCTACCTCACCGAACACAACATCGACGTGCTGGCGCTCCAAGAGACCAAGGTCAAGGACGGCGCCTTCCCCGCCGCGCCCTTCGAACAGCTAAACTATGAGATCGCTTACCACGGGTTCAATCAGTGGAATGGCGTGGCGTTGATTTCGCGGGTTGGCTTGACGCAAGTCCACCGTTCGTTCCCGGGCCAGCCCGCCTTCGGCAAGCCGGGCGAAACACCCCAGGTGGAGGCGCGCGCCATTGGCGCCAACTGCGGCGGAGTGCACGTTTGGTCGCTTTACGTGCCGCACGGCCGCGCACTCGGCGACCCGCACATGGCCTACAAGTTGGAGTTCTTGCAACAATTGGCGCACGATGCCGCCCATTGGCTCACAGCAGATCCCACCTTGCGTCTCGCCCTAGTCGGCGACTTCAACGTCGCGCCGCTGGACACTGACGTGTGGGACCCGGCGCTGTTCGAAGGCCAGACCCACACGTCGGCGCCGGAGCGGGCGGCTTTCGCCGCCTTCGAGGCGTCCGGGATGCGCGAAGTCACCCGGGAACACATTCCGGCGCCGGGCGCCTACACCTACTGGGATTACCAGCAACTCCGCTTCCCGAAGGACGAAGGCATGCGCATTGACTTCGCTTATTGTTCGCCGGCGTTGGCCAATCAAGTCCGCGCGGTTCACATTCGCCGCCTAGAACGCAAGGGCAAAGGGGCTTCCGACCACGTGCCCGTGGAGTTGGACATCGCGGATTGAGGTCCGCCGCCGGGCCCACAGCGGGGCCCACAGCGGGATCCAAAGCCAGGCCCATTCCCAGGCCCATTGCCAGGCCCACTGCCAGGCCATTCGTCCCTGTTAGCCACCCGTGGTACGCGGGTAACGTGAAACCCAATCGGCCGCCACAACGAGGTGGCGGCCGTCTAATGGTGCACCGATCTCGCTGCGGGCACACCCTGCAGCCGACGAACTTCACCTACCCCGACAACATTCCGTCTGCCGGACCCGAACGGCTCATTGTCAAGCCTTCCGGGGCGTCGGCTCTCACCGTCCTAGCTGAACGGAAAGCGCAGGTCAGCGCTTTCCGCTCACGCCAGTTGATCACGAAATGCGAGCGCGCGCCTCAGCCAGCTTTATGGCGCGAGCAACGTAAAGATGGGTCTTGTCGTATCCTTGACCGGTCCCCCTCTTACGCGGATAGCATTTGACCTACTCACGGTTTCCAGGCTCTTCGCAAACGAGGGTGTAGTGGTCATTGGAGGGGGAGCCGCATCCTTGGTCTGAATCCGCCGGTGTCGAGGAGCGCCCGGGCGATGTAGTTGCGGATGTTGCGGAACCCGAGGGCCGGTTGGTCACAACTGCGGGTAACGGCTGATTCTTCG
>JAITJY010000013.1 GCA_031278675.1 Bifidobacteriaceae bacterium | reverse complement strand
TGCTCCTCTGGCTTGTTCGCCCAGATGTGCTCTACCTCGTACGGCCCTGTCACCTCTCCGATCAACTCGAGGTAGCTGGGTTCCGTGGGGATGCGGCCGCCTGGCCCAAGCCGCGGATCACCAGCGGCCACGAAGTCGGTGAGGCGAGCCAGCGTGTAGTGGAGTTGGCGGCGGTTCTGCTGGTTGAGTCGGATGTCCACGTCGAAGCCAAACGCCAAACCCTGGCCCTGGCCGCCGCCCTGGCCCGCCCCGCAGCCGCCAACGCCTTGTCCGCGTCGCCGCCCAACCGCGCGAACAGCCGCGAGACGGTCGCGTCCGACGCCACCGGCCCGTACACGCCCGGCTCGCAGCGCGCCAACGCCACGTCCGCCAAGCAGTCCCCGCCCGCCGCCACCGCCAAAGCGGCGTCCAGCAGGATCTTCGCCGGGTCGTGGAACGCGAACGGGCTGCGCCACCGCGCCAGCGCCTGCGACAAGGCGCCCCCCAGCCCCGAGACGCGCACCGCCTCGGTCAACAGCGCTCCGCCGGCCAGAGACACCGAACGGGACTTCCCGGCACGCGCCCAGACCTCGGGGTAAAACGAGATAGACTTCACTTCGCAAGTGCTCCTTCACCTAACCGAAATGGTCTTTGTCAACCACTATTCTCCCAGGTGGGGAGCACTTCTCACATCAGGCGCCCTGAAAGGCGATGAAATCTCGAGGCCAGGAGGCCATGATGCGCATGTTGTTACTAGGTTCAACGGCTGGTTGTTCTTCTCGCGGGCGCGGTTGGGGCCTTCGCTGGTCGCCTCGGCGGCGGTGGTCGCGGTCGGGTCGGTGTTGATCCTGCCGGGCGGTTCGCCGGCGGCGGGCGTTCCCGCGCCGACGCCCGACGATGGGCGGGGTTGCACCATCACCGGCACCGAAAGAGGCGACATCCTGACCGGCACAGCCGGGGGCGACGTGATCTGCGGCCTGGGCGGCGGCGACACCATCAAGGGTCTCGGCGGGAACGATGTCATCTACGGCGACGGGGGCGGGGACACCATCAAAGGCGGGGAGGGCAATGACCTGATCCACGGCGGCGACGGCGGGGACATCATCTATGGCGAGGACGGCGCGGACGAGATCTACGGCGGAACGGGTGGGGACACGATCAAAGGTGGCGACGGCAACGACACCATTCTCGGCGGCGACGGCGGGGACACAATCTACGGCGACGGCGGTGATGACGCAATCTATGGAGGCGACGGGGGAGACACGGTTTGGGCCGGCGATGGCGATGATCTTGCCTTGGGCGAGGAGGGTGCCGACACGTTGAGGGGAGGCGACGGCCGAGACAGGCTCGCCGGCGATCTAGGCGCGGACACAATCTGGGGAGACGCGGGCGACGACCGCATCGTGGCTGGCGATGGTGCAGACACGGCCGTTGGAAACGCCGGGAACGATCTGATCCTGGGCGAGGCTGGTAACGATTCGGTCACTGGCAGCGCGGGCGCGGACAGGTGCATCGGGGGTTCGGGCGTCAACGCGTTCTACACTTGCGAGATCAAGGACAGCGGCTTGTCTGATCGCGATGAGGACGACTTGGACGGCGACGGGTTGTCCAATTCCGACGAGCTCGTAGCTGGCACCGACCCAATGAATTCCGACTCGGACGGCGACGGGCTCCGGGACGGCTTCGAGGTCGGCTTGGGCCTTGACCCCCTCAACGCGGACAGCGACGGCGACGGGCTCCGGGACGGCGATGGCGACGTGGACGGCGACGGCTTGGACGCGGCCGCTGAGGTCACCGCGAAAACGAATCCGGTCAGCGGTGACTCCGACGGCGACCTGCTAACCGACGGGCAGGAAACACAGTTGGGCACGGACCCTCTGGACAGGGACTCTGACCGAGATGGTGTCGGCGACGGCCGCGAAATCGAGTTGGGCACCGACCCAGTGGTTTTTGACCCAACGTTTACGCAGGTCATCAAACCCGGAAAAGCTGAACAAGACGGTCTTCTCGTCTCCGTCCAGGCGACTCTGCGCGGATTGTCCGGGTCGCAAGTGGATTCCGGATATGTGGCGCCGGTGCCGCGCGATGACCCGTTGGTTGGGGAGGCATTGCCAGGCGATATTGGGGGTGCCTTCATCTTCAAGGTGAGTGGCGAGTTTGATCAGGCCGAACTCAAGTTCACTATTGATCGGTCGTTGTGGGAACGGACAGACTTCGATCCGCAGCTCCACTACCTTGATCCCGAAAGCCAAACGCTGATTCTGGTCGAGAATCAGACCCTTCAGGACAATGTCGTAAGCGCAACAGTCGACCATTTCTCCGTGTACGTGTTGTTGGACCAAACGGCCTTCGACCTTGTCGAGTACTACTCGATCATTCCTCCGGCGATCAGCGGCGGCTCCGCTCTCGACATAGTTCTGGTAACTGATGTGTCCGGGAGCATGACATCCTCCGACCCGTCGCGGTTGCGGCACGCGGCGATGGGCTCGATAGTCTCCGGCACCCGCGCTGGCGACAGGGTTGGGCTGGTGTCATTCGCGAGCTCAGCGTTGATCGTGGCTCCGTTGACCGGCGATATGGGACAGGTGCGGGCCGGAATCTCGGGATTGGCGGATTCAGGCAACACTTCGGGCACGGCCGGGCTCGCTGCGGGTCTGGGATTGTTTGACCGTCCTGCCGAGCAGGCCAGACGCATGGTTGTGTTCCTGACCGACGGCCAAGACAACGTGGGGTCGGCCTACACATACGACCAGCTCATAGTCTGGGCTGCGCGCGATCAGGTGGTCATCAATACCATCGGCCTCGGACCGGGGGTCAATTCCCCACTCTTGAGCAGACTCGCGGCCGAGACGGGTGGGATGCACCAATTCGGAGATGCCGCCGACTTGCTGGCCTACTACGAGGCGATCCGTGGAGCCACAGACCAATCTGACTTCAACTCTGACAAAATCACCGACTACTACACTCGGTTGATGACCGAGCAGACCCTCTACACGGGCACCAGGACCAGAGTTTTCGGCGGTGCCACCTACGCCAAGGTGCAGCAGAGCGCCGATCTTGACGCGGACGGCATAACCAACGGCCAAGAGGTTGAAATCGTGGCCGCAGTTGGCGTCGGCCCGTTTCCCCAGACCGGATTGGCGGTGAACGTTTACGCGAAGCTGAAATCGAGTCCAGCGCTCGCGGACAGCGACGGCGACGGCTACGGTGACCAGACGGAGAACACCTTGCCCGGCGGCGATCCGATGGTCTCGAACGTCCGACGAGTGAGGCTGTCGAATCCGAACTACGTCCAGATCGGATTGCAAGCCTCCGAACTGGGTGCCCAACCCCTCGCGTCGAACTACTCGAACAACGGTTTCGTCCAATATGGCGGAAACCAGTCCTGGTTCTACGACGATGGGGTGTCGGCGCTGGACGACCAATGGCGGGCAACTCTTGAGAAGCGGGGTTGTGGCGTCACCGCGATGGTCGACCTATGGACATACTTGGGCTCGTCAGACGCCCAGTTCAGCGGCCTGGCCGACGAGATTCGGAGCCAACCGGGCTATAAGGGGTTCACACCCCTGCGCTACGAGGCTTACGCAGGCTTCCTGTACGACCATGTTCCCTTCATGATGACCATTCTGCCGCCGGCGTTGACAACGGGGCTGCCGCCCACCGAGTTCCCACGGCTCGCCAACGCCTACATCCGGGAATCGATGCCCGGGACCGAAGCCTCGGTGAAAACGTTGGCGGGATCGGTGATGACGGTCGGGCATGTCAATCCGGTGATTGTGTCAGGCCCTCCAGGCGTTCAAGAAATGAAGACGATCATTCCGGCCAACCTGGGCGACAACTTGCCGATGCCAATTCTCACAGCCATTGGCGGGCGCTATCCGTACTATCAGGAAGCGCCCACGCACAAGCTTGGCGCGAACCTCCGCTACGACCGCGACCGCAGCGGCAAGTTCGAGAACGGGGTGGATTATGGGGGATTCCCCGCCGCCAGGCCTGGGGACGACTACTATGATTTGTCCCAGGGCTCCCAAGGCAAAGAGTTCCACGACCATTACGTTGTGATCACCGAATACATCGAGGACCAGTTTGACGGTAGAACCAAGTTGGTCGTCGCGTCGTGGGGAAGCAAGATGATCGTGGATATCGAAGATGTGCGGTTCGGCGAATTGGGTGACATGTGGCAAGTGCACAGGTCATGAGAGTCCGCGCCCTAGCCCGGTTCTGGGTTGGCGTGGGCGCGGTGGTACTGGTCGCTTTGGGTGTGGTCGCGGCGTTGACCGGCGACGGTTGGGGGCACAAGACCCTCCAAGACCGGATCGAGGCCGAGGTGCATTCCGCCACCGGCTTGGACGTGGTCTTCGAGTTGCCGGACGGCCACGGGCAAGGCGCGCGCCTGTACTTCTTGAACCGGGAATACCAGGAGTTGTCTGGGCGAGAACTCTGGGGCCGGATGGGGCTGTCCACCCCGCAGACGGTGGCGGCCATCACGGCGTTCGGCTCGTTCTTGGGTGAGCCGGGTCCGCTGAGGGACGACTACACCTTGAGCTTGATCTTTCCGTATTCTGGCGGTCAGGAAGTCGAATGGGATCGCCTTGGTGGGGCCTCGGAGCGTCACGTTCGCAGCGTGGTCGGCACGGACCTGCCTTACGGCGAGTCCTATTGCGCTTTCCCGGAGTTGCGGGTCCTCTTGCATGCCGGCGCGGGCAGCGACTTCGGCCGCGTGGGCGAATGCAACCCGGAGCTCGAGGAGTTCGGCATTTCAGCGTGGCAAGACTCGACCGGTCGCGACGGGTTGGCAGAACTGGGTCAACTCAAGACCTTGAGCATCGAAGGGGGATTCGACGACCCCGCCGCCATCTCATCCTTGCAATCCCTCCGAACCCTTCGCGTCGAACTGGCTAACGACACTCCGGAAACGCGAGAGGAACTGCGCGCAACGCTCCCCAACTGCGACATCGAGTTCGTGTGAACCTCCCCGTCGGGCCGCGCACGCTAACCAAGGGCCAGATCGCCCAGTCGGGGTCTACGTCCTATTCGGTGGGCGGGGTTGGCATTGTTAGCCTCGATCTTTCACGGGGTGTTGGGGTGGGGCCCGGGGCGCCTGGTCGGCCGTGTCGGGGGCGGCGGGGCGCGCGGCGCTGGGCCTTTCGGCTGCGGGTCTCGACTTTGAGCGTGGTTTGAGTTCTTCTTGTTGTTTGGCCTGCGCCGACGGTTCGCGACACGCCGTGGCTGGGCCTAACTCCTGCCACTTGCCTTAGTACCCATTTGCGGCCAGGGCGTCGAGGATCGCTTGA
>JAITJY010000423.1 GCA_031278675.1 Bifidobacteriaceae bacterium | reverse complement strand
CGGACTGCTGAGGCGCTTGAGGGCGCCAAGGCCGCGCGCGGCGCGCTGGTTGATGAGTTGAGCGCTGCCCGGTCACAACTGGCCGCCGCCGAAGCGACCCGGGCTGCGCTGGACTTGGCGCTGGCGGCGAAGGACGGCTCCGAGGCGTTGGCGGCCCAGGTGGGGACCCTGGGTCCGTTGGCATCATTGTTACAGGTTGAACGCGGTTTCGAGAAGGCTATCGCGGCGGGCCTGGGGCCCGCCGCCCCAGCTTTAGCTGTCCTCGGGTTGGGTCCCGCCGTGGACGGGCTTCGCTTGCTGCGGGCTGCAGAACTGGGTCAAGCGGCGCTGGTGATCGCCCCGGATGTGGCCGCCAACCGCCCTGGTCCAGCCGGCTCCCCTGAACCAACCGACTCCCCAGGACCAACCGGCTCCCGGAGGGCGGCCTTTGGCCACCCTCCGGCCGGGCGCTGGGCCACCGAGTTGGTCAAACCAATTGACACTTTGACCGAACAGCAGGCTCAGGCTACCCGCGAAGTGATTGACCATTGGTTAGCGCTGACAGTGGTGGTGGACCACTTGGCGGACGCCCAAACTGTGATCGCGGCTGATCCGTCGCTCACCGCAGTGACCATTGAGGGCGACCAATTGGGTGGTTGGTTCGCTGCGGGCGGCGCCGGCGCGCCGCCGAGTCCTATCGAGTTGGCCGGTGCCCAAGCTGATGCCGCCAGCACCATTGCGGCCGCCACTGCCCGCATTGAGGAACTGACGTTCCGGCTCAAGTCCGCCGAGGACGCGCTGACGGCCGCTGAGCAGGCCCGCGCCGAGTCCGTCGAAGCCCTGAGCCAGTCCGATGCGAAGCATGCCGCCACGGCTGACCGCCTGGGACACCTGGCCGCGCAGGTCGCTTCGCACCGCGATGCGGGCCGCCAAGCGCAGGCGAGACTAGCTGACGCCCAGGCGGAGCTGGACGAGGACCAGGCCGCCCTCGCCGCCGCCACGGCCGCTCTCGATGCTGCCCGCACCGCCCCAGCGCAGGCTGGCACCCAAAACCAAGCTCCCGACCCCACGGCCGATGCCGCCACCCCCGCACACAGCACCACCCCCGCACACAGCACCGCCCCGGGCACTGTGGCCGATGCCGCCGCCACGGCCGCTCTCGATGCTGCCCACACCGCCCCAGGCCCTGCGGCCGATGCCGCCACCCGCGCACACAGCACCGCCCCCGCAGACGACAGCGCCCCAGGCCCTGCGGCCGATGCCGCCGCCCCCGGACACAGCCCCATCCCCGCAGACGGCAGCGCCCAGAGCGGCGCGGGCGGGGGGTGGGCGGAGCCCACCCCGGCGGAGCGGGACCGGCTGTCGGCTGAGGCGCAAGCCGCGCGGCAGGTGCTGGCCGAAGCGACGCTGGAGTCGCGCGACCTGACGAATCGGTTGGAGGCCATCACCACCAGGATCGCGGCGACGCAGCGGGCTGCGGCAACCGAACGCCAGGCCGAAGCCAAAGCCCGGGCCCTCGCGGAGCGCCGCGCTGTCCAAAGCGACGTGGCGCGTGGCGTGGAAGAAGCGTGTGGTGTGTTGGAGCGGTTGGTGGGGCGGGCGGCATCGGCGGCGGGGGATGAACGTGACCGGGCGGAAGCGGCGCGGGCTGAACGAGACGCGGAGACGGTCAGCTTACGGACTGAACTGGAGCGTCTGCGCGGCGAACTGGCCGGGATCACCAGTCAGGTGCACCGCGATGAGCTGGCCAGGGCGGCGGGCCGCGCCAAACTGGAGGGGCTGGAGGCGAAGGCGCTGGCGGACTTTGGGCTGACCCTGAGTGATCTGGTCGCGGAATACGGCCCGGACCAGCCCATTGCCAACCTGGCGCAGGAGGACGCGGAGCCGTCCGGGTATGTGCGCGAGGAGCAGGTCAAGCGCTTGCGGCGCGCGGAACGGGAGCTGAGTGCGCTCGGGCGGGTCAACCCGCTGGCGTTGGAGGAATACGCGGCGCTGGAAGAACGGCACAAGTTCCTGGTGTCCGGCCTGGATGATATCAGGAAGACGCGGGCTGACCTGATGCGCGTCATCAGGGAGATTGACTCCCGGGTAGAACAGGTCTTCAAGGCCGCCTACGAAGACACGGCTGAGGCGTTCACCAGGGTTTTTGCGCGGTTGTTCCCGGGCGGTGAGGGCCGCTTGGTGGCGAGTGCGCCCGGCGACTGGCTGGCCACGGGCGTCGATATTGAGGCGCGGCCTGCGGGTAAGGCGGTCAAGCGGCTCTCGTTGTTGTCCGGCGGTGAGCGCTCACTGGTCGCGGTGGCTTTCACGCTGGCGATCTTCATGGCGCGCCCGTCACCGTTCTATGTCATGGATGAGGTCGAGGCCGCCCTCGACGAGGTCAACCTGGGCCGTCTGCTTTCGCTGATCGAAGAGTTGCGGGACACCTCCCAGGTGCTGATGGTCACCCACCAGAAACGTTCGATGGAGATCGCCGACGCTCTCTACGGCGTGACAATGAGGGACGATGGCGTCTCCACCGTCATCTCCCAGCGCCTCCACTGACCGCGCGATTGGCGTAGGCGGCGGGCCTGACTCCCGCCCGGGCACCGGGCTGGGAGGCTAACCCGTGCACGATGCCGGGGCGGACGGCATCGTGCGCTGACTGCGTGCGGGGGGCGAACCGGAGGCTGGGGCTCTCGGGTAGATTAACATTCCACGTTGGATTACCCGTACATTCCTCGTCACGCGGAAGCGGCCGCTAGTCCAGCCCTTCGAGTAACCGTGTGATATCGCGGCGGCTCCACAAGAACCGGCGGAACTCGATTGTCCGTCCCTCAATCACATAGAACGCGATGTAATTTCGAACCCGCAGAGCGTAGTAAGGCTTCGGGCGCGGCGTCCCGGATGGATATGGCGCGAAGCCAAGTGGGTCCACTGCCCTGCGCTCAACCGCTTCTTCCAAGTCGTCGATCAGCTTGGCGGCGGCCTGGGGATTCTTGAGCTTCACAGCGATGTAATCCACTGCGGCGGCAAGATCGTCTTCAAAGATTCCGAGGTAGCGCAGGCCGAATGGTTTGCTTGTCACAGCCGCCTCCGCGCGCGGGAAAAGACTGAGTTACGCGTCATCCGCCAATTCCTCGGGCTGCAGCCGCCTCCGCGCGCGGGAAAAGACTTCACGGTGAGTGGAACGCTCAGTCGTGGCGGCCGCCGCGCGGTCCGCCTCATCTAGTTTCGACTCAACGCTCTCAGTCAGTTGCGCGTAATCCTCCAGGCTGAGGACAACCATCGACCCGTGGCCGTTCTTGGTGAGGAAGACAGGCTCACCGCCTTGCACCAAGGCCTCGATCTGGGGGAACTTGTTCCGTAGATCTGATACGGGATGGATGCGCAACATGATAAACCTCCAGACATTTGCCTATCGTGATTCTATCATGTACCGCCAGGCGGGGATGTCGTCGAGGCGGACGGCATCGTGCGCTGACTGCGTGCGGGGGGCAAACCGGAGGCTGGGATGTCGTCGGGGCGGACGGCATCGTGCGCTGACTGCGTGCGGGGGCAAACCGCAGGCGGGGATTCTCGGGTAGATTAACATCCCATGTTGGATTACCCGTACATTCCTCGTCACGCGGAAGCGGCCGCTAACCGGATGGGTGCCCAATTCGGGGCGATTTTGGTGACCGGTGCCAGGCAGGTTGGCAAGTCGACCATGCTGCGCAAACTCAAGGTCGGCACGCCGGAAGCGACCACGGACGACGCCCTCACGCTATATAGCGCCACCCAAGCCCCGGAACTGTTCTTCGCCTACAACCCACCACCCTTGTTGATTGACGAGGTGCAACGGGCGCCGCAGCTATTTCCTGAGGTCAAGAAGCTGTTGGAGCGCACCGGCGGCAAAGGGCAAGTCTGGATGACCGGCTCCGACCAGTTCGAACTGATGCGCGATGTGACCGAATCGTTGGCGGGCCGCGTTGGAATCCTGAACCTGCTTGGGCTGTCGCAACGCGAGATCGCACGCGATCCTTTCCACGAGCCGTTCCTGCCTGGCGCAGACCAGGCCACTACGAGACC
This sequence comes from Bifidobacteriaceae bacterium, assembly GCA_031278675.1. Taxonomy (GTDB): domain Bacteria; phylum Actinomycetota; class Actinomycetes; order Actinomycetales; family WQXJ01; genus JAIRTF01. Next base: position 10,559 of record JAITJY010000423.1, on the reverse strand, counting down.
GGCGCGCGCTCCCCTCGACCCGAACCAAGTTTGGCAGGCGATATGGCGTGGTCAGATGCCGCAACTCGTGGCGCATCCTGGCTTTGACTGGGCCATGTTCTATGGCTCCTACGTGCGCACATATATCGAGCGAGACGTGCGCCGACTCGCCGCTATCCAGGACGAGAGCCGGTTTATGGCGTTTATCCGGGTGGCTGCGGCTCGCACCGGGCAGTTGCTCAACGTTGCCGATATGGCCTCCACCGTGGGCATCAGCCATACAGCAGCGAAGCGCTGGCTCTCCATACTCCAGACCTCGGCGCTGGTTTACTTGTTGCCACCCTGGTCCGCCAACGTGGGCAAACGCTCTGTCAAGACGCCCAAACTCTATTTCCTGGACACAGGACTGGCGGCCTATTTGACCAGTTGGACCAGCCCCGCGACTCTGCGTGACGGAGCCATGGCAGGCCAGTTCCTTGAATCGTTCGCGGTCGCAGAGGTGCTGCGTTCCTACCTCAACGCCGGCCAGTTGGACCCACCCGTCTATTTTTATCGCGACTATCACAAACGCGAGATCGACCTGATAATTGCCCGCGATAACACTTTGCATCCAGTTGAAGTCAAGCGCACTGGCGCGCCCAGGCGCGCCGACTGCGCCTCGTTCCAGGTCCTCGACTCCATCCCCGGCGCGTCCCGGGGCAGCGGCTGCGTCCTGTGCCTGACCGAACGAGCTCAACCAATCACCGACACCGACACAGCCGTACCCATCTCCTGGATCTAATCCAATCCGAAAGTCAACCGTCCGCGCAGGTCAGCGCGTTGCGCTGGGCGTTATGTCCGGTCCTACTTTGCCCCAGCACGGCGACGGCACAGGCGGCTGGCAAGCTAATCAGCCCCGGGGGGCTGGCACCATCGGGCGGCCTCAGGCGGCCTCAGGGCTCCGGACTATTTGTCCTTGTCCAGTTCGGCCCGGATCGCATCTGCTTCCGCCTGCTCGCGGAGCAACTCGGCGTTGTCCGCGTCATCGCCCACCTCAGGCGATTCGTTGGCTTCAACCAGCGGTTCGGCGTCCTCAACGGGCTGCGAGGCGTCCGCCTCGGCGGCGGTTTCGCCAGCTGCGTCGGCCGTGTCGGCGGCGGCATCGGCCGCCTCGGCGGCGGGACCTGGCGCGTCGGCGTCCGGCGCGGCATCGGCTTCGTTGGTGTCAGCGTCCAGCGCGGTGTCCGCTTCCGGCGTGTCGGTGCTGGCTGCCGCTGCGGCACTGGCCGAGGGACCAGGATCTGGCTGGGCGCGCTTCTTCTTGGGCTTGACCTCTTCGGTGACCAGTTCGATCACGGCCATCGGCGCGCCATCCCCCTTGCGCGGCCCGAGCTTAACGATGCGGGTGTAACCGCCCTCACGTTCAGCCATGGTGGGTGCAATCGCGGTGAACAACTCGTGGACCACCGACTTGTCGCGCACGGTGCGCATCACGCGGCGCCGCGCCGCCAGATCGCCGCGCTTAGCGAACGTGATCAGGCGCTCCGCGTGGGGCCGCAACCGCCTCGCCTTCGCCAGTGTGGTAGTGATACGGCCGTGCGCAAACAACTGGGTTGACAAGTTGGCCAGGATCAACCGCTCGTGCGCTGCTCCGCCGCCCAGACGGGCGCCCTTGGGAGGGGTCGGCATCTTGAATCTCCTAATGCTCTAGTTTTCTTGCAATGGGCCGGCTTGCCCTCAGGTCCACACTCTAGGCGCGAACCTGAGCGGACAAGCCAGACTCATTAGTTATAACTGCTGTCTTCCGCAATGAACTCCGGGGTGGTGGAGACCATTGAAGAGTCGAATTCCAGGGGCGAGTCTTTCAGGGACAGACCAAGCGAAGCCAGCTTCTCCTTCACCTCGTTGATCGATTTGATCCCGAAATTGCGGATATCCAGCAAATCCGCCTCAGAACGGGCAACCAGTTCACCAACCGTGTGGATGCCTTCCCGCTTCAAACAATTGTAGGACCGGATAGTCAAATCGAGGTCCTCGACCTGGAGTGCCAAATCGGCGGCCAGGGCCGCATCAGTTGGGCTCGGCCCGATTTCGATCCCTTCGGCATCCGGGTTCAATTCCCTGGCCAGGCCAAACAGTTCTGTCAGGGTCTTCCCAGCCGAGGCCATAGCGCTGCGCGGCGTGGTGGCCTTCTTGGTTTCGACATCAACAATCAACCGGTCGAAGTCGGTGCGCTGTTCCACACGCGTCGCTTCGATCTTGTACGCCACTTTCAGGACCGGCGAATAGATCGAGTCGATCGGGATGCGGCCAATTTCGGCATCGGCCGGCTTGTTTTGCACTGCGGTTACGTAGCCGCGGCCGCGTTCCACGGTCAACTCGATTTCGAGTTTTCCTTTGGCGTTCAGCGTCGCGATATGCAATTCTGGGTTGTGCACCTCAACACCGGCGGGCGGCGTGATGTCTGCGGCAGTCACCTCGCCGGGACCCTGTTTGCGCAGGTACATCACCACAGGCGTGTCATGTTCCGAGGACACCACGAGGTTCTTCAAACTAAGAATAATCTCGGTGACGTCTTCTTTGACACCCGGAATGGTGGAAAACTCGTGGAGCACGCCATCAATCCGGATCGACGTGACCGCCGAACCCGGAATCGACGAGAGCAGCGTCCGCCGCAGCGAATTCCCGAGCGTGTACCCGAAACCCGGCTCCAGCGGTTCAATCACAAACCGCGACCGGTAATCAGAGACAACATCTTCTGTCAGTGTGGGACGTTGTGCAATTAGCACTGTTTCATTCTTCCTTTACTCGGGACCCCCGCTATTTGAGGTCCCGTTTCGTACTTCCAACCGGCGCGGCCTCTGTCCGCCGCGCTGGCCGGCCTGGCGCGCCGCCGGGTTGGTCCCGACCGCCCCCCAGGGCTTGGCCCCGTTTACCCCCGCGTGCGCGGGGTGGGCCCCCCCCTATTCAGTTATACCTGCGGCCCCACCTTTATCCGCGCCTGCGGGGCAAGGCCCCGCTATTCAGTTATGCTCGCGGCCCCTCACCTTTACCCGCGTGCGCGGGGCAGGGCCTCAATATTCAGTTATACCTGCGGCCCCACCTTTATCCGCGCCTGCGGAGCAGGGCCTCGCTATTCAGTTATGCTCGCGGCCCCCCACATTTACCCCCGCCTGCGGGGTTAGCCTCTCATCTTTCAGCCTCTAGAACGCTAGTTCCACGAATCGCGGCCGGATGTGCGGGGCTGACGGGTCGGCATCGTCCATTGTGGTTGTACGATGCCGTCCCCCCACTCCTATACTCGCCGCCGTTTGGGGGGGCGGGAGCCGTTATGGGCTTGCGGGGTGACGTCCGTGATGGAGCCGACTTCGAGGCCGGCCGCTTGGAGTGAACGGATCGCGGTCTCGCGGCCGGAACCGGGTCCCTTGACGAACACATCGACCTTCTTGACGCCGTGGTCTTGGGCGCGCCGCGCCGCCGATTCGGCCGCAAGTTGAGCGGCGAACGGCGTTGACTTGCGGGAACCCTTGAACCCGACCTGACCCGACGATGCCCAAGCGAGCACCGCGCCGCCTTGGTCCGTGATCGAGACGATCGTGTTGTTGAAGGTTGATTTGATGTGGGCGTGCCCGTGCGGGACATTTTTTTTGTCCTTGCGCCGGACCTTGCGCGTGCCTTGCCTGGTCTTAGGGGGCATGTTTTGCCTGTCTCTCCTTGAATGCCTTGTTCGAGATATTTACCGGGCCGGCTACTTCTTGCCGGCCTTCTTCTTGCCGGCCACGGTGCGCTTGCGGCCCTTGCGGGTGCGCGCGTTCGTTTTGGTCCGCTGGCCGTGGACAGGCAACCCCCGGCGGTGCCGGAGGCCCTGGTAGGACCCGATCTCGACCTTGCGCCTGATATCGGCCTGGATTTCGCGGCGAAGGTCGCCTTCGACGCGGTAATTCGCTTCGATGAAATCACGCAGAGCCACCAATTCGGTGTCTGATAGATCCTTCACCCGGGTATCGGGGTTGACCCCCGTGGCTTCGAGGGTCTTGACAGCGCGCGTGCGCCCAATCCCAAAAATATATGTAAGGGCGATCTCAACCCGCTTGTCGCGGGGGAGGTCGACTCCGACTAGACGAGCCATGAGGCATTACTCCTGGAAGAGTTGGTGGAGGTCTGGACCCACTGCCTCGCCGGGGGGTTCGTCTACCCTGGCGCCCCGGCCTCCAACCGGGGGTGGCCGCGCTCAGCGCGGTGGCTGTGGATCTTTTGTTGTTCTTTGACTTGTTCTTCAGTTGGTTACTGCGGGCCGGTGCTGGTTGGTTCTGGCCGGTGCCGACCGGTTCTGGTTGGTTCTGGCCGGTGCCGACCGGTTTTAGCCGGTCAGCCCTGGCGTTGCTTGTGGCGCGGATTGGTGCAGATCACCATCACCGTACCCCGGCGCCGGATCACTTTGCACTTCTCGCAGATCTTTTTGACTGACGGCTTGACCTTCATGTTCGTTCACTCTCACTTGTAGCGGTAGACAATCCGGCCACGATCCAGATCGTATGGACTCAACTCCACCACGACCCTGTCCTCCGGCAAGATCCTGATGTAGTGCTGACGCATTTTCCCCGAGATGTGCGCCAAAACCTTGTGCCGATTGTTCACCTCAACGCGAAACATCGCGTTGGGCAGGGCCTCGACCACGGTCCCTTCCACCTCGATAACGCCATCCTTCTTGGCCATGTTCCTCCGCTGCAGCCAGTTGTCGATGTTTTGTGCGCACGCCAAACAGACCCCAGCGGGTCTGGGTGCACACGTCCAAGGGAACAGTCTACGCCATAGCGCAAGTCCCGTCCGCAGACCTCCCGCCCGCAGACCCACTTCTTGATGCCCACGGCGGGCGGCCCGGCGCCGCAGCGGCCGACTTCCTCCACACGCGCCAGCCATCATCGCGCCAACGTCCCTCAGGCAGCCGGGCAACCGAACCCCGCGCCCGCCAGCCCGCACTTGACGGATATCTATACCGGCTTGGACTAATCCGAAAGTCAACCGTCTGCGCAGGTCAGCGCGTTGCGCTGGGCGTTATGTCCGGCCCACTTTCTCCCATCACGGCGACGGCACAGGCGGCTGGGAAGCTAATCCGCCGACCCCGCACCCGCAGACCCCGCGCCCGCCGGCCTGCGGCCCTTCGCCGCGAGCCTGTCCAGGCCAATGGAAACGTTCGCAGTTTATCGCGAAAGCGACAGCACCTAGGGGTGGGCCCCACCCGCATCAAGGCCTTGGCGCAGCGCTTGGCCGACTCCCCGCGCCATGTCACGCCGCCAGCGCCGCAGGTCTTGGATAGTGGCCCACTTGTGGTCGGTGTCCAGGCCAAAGGCATGGTCCAACTCGTCCCATCCGGCGTGGCGGCTCACCAAGTAGACCCCACGGGTTGCTTCCGCCACGGTCAGGGAACACAGCAGCCGCCTCAACTGGACCGCGCCCAGTCCAGGGACCGCCCGCCGCAAGAGCCCAGTGATCAAAAGCCCCAGATACCGCACCGCGAAGACCGCCTCCAGGTAGGCCTGGCCCATCCCCTCGGCGCGCGCCGCTTGAATCTCGGCCGGGCGCAGCCTGAACGCATCCGCCGTCTCGGTCGCCTTGCTGTAGTCCATCACCAGTTCGGCCGTCGGAGCATCCACCAAGTTGGTGTGCAGCACACGATACCCAGGCAGTTCCGCCGCCGGAGGTGGCATAACCCTGCCGCCGATGCCGCCCGCAGCCCCGCTCCCAGCCCTCGTCCCGATACCGCGCCCAGCCCTCGTCCCGATACCGCCCGCACCCGCAGCCCCGCCGCCGATGCCGCCCGCAGCCCTCGTCCCGATGCCGCCCGCACCCGCAGTCCCGCCGCCGATGCCGCCCGCACCCGCAGTCCCGCCGCCGATGCCGCCCGCAGCCCCGCTCCCAGCCGTCGTCGCGATGCCGCACGCACCCGCAGTCCCGCCGCCGATGCCGCCTGCGGGCCCGGATGCAGTCCTTGTTGCGATGCTGGCCGCGCACGCAGTCCCGCCGGCTAGGCCGGCGCCGGGCGCGGTCCCTGCGGGGAGTCCCGGGCCGGGCGCAGTCCTTGTCGCTAGCGCCCCGCCGGACCCGACTGCGCTGCCGACCAGGACGCCTGCCTCTGGCCGGGACGCAGTGGCGGTAGACAGGCCGGTCAGGGACCCGGACGCGGTGGCGCGCCCAGCCCTGGACGCCACTCCAACCCCGGCTCCAGCTCCGACCCTGGACGCCACTCCAACCCCAACCCCGGTTCCAGCTCCAACCCCGGACGCCACTCCAGCTCCAGCTCCAGCTCCAACCCCAACTCCGGCTCCAGCTCCAACCCCAACCCCGGCTCCAGCTCCAGCTCCAGCTCCAGCTCCGACCGAGGACGGGGGGATGGCCGGCTGGCCGGCCCCAACCGCGCCGGTCAGGGTACCTGAGGCGCCGTCGCGCGCAGCATAATCGGGTGACCATAGACCAACCACCCGCTCGGTGACGCCATCCCAGGCGGCAGCCGCTGGCACGGTCGGCGCGGCGCGCCGGACCACAAGCCCGGATTTGACCAACCCCGCAACTTGTCCTCGCGGGGTGGACACGCGGCGCCAGCCGGCGCCATCCAAAACCCATTCGCGCAGATCACGAGGCTCCCGACTGGCCGGCGAGGCCAAGAGCCAGGCCCGGGCGGAATCACCCAAAGGCGCAGCCGAATCAGCCCGGTTAGCCACACGCGCATCAGCGATCACGGTGACATCGTGCTCACCGAAGGCCACCTTGAACTCGTCGAGGATGCGGCGCTGCCCCTCCGGACCCAACTCCGAGCCAGCCAGCCACCGATAAGCGATGGGCAACCCGGCGGCATCGACCAATACACCCAGGTGAACTACGGGCGGGTACGCGGTCTCACCCAAGATTCCGTCAGACCAACTCTCGGGGGGCGCCACGCAATCTTGCCCCCAGGGGGCCACCACCTGGTCAGCCAGGCTCAGCAGCGTGCCGCCGAGCGGCTCATCGGCGCCCGCAACAGACCGGCGGGCCCGGACCTGGAGCCGATCCGATAGCTGGGCGAGGTACTTCAGCGCCGGGCCCAGGTCACCGGCCCGCAGCTTAGGCCCTCCGAACAGCCGACTAGCGCCCAATGCAACCGACAGTGCCTGCCCCGGCCACAGCACGCGCACTGCGGTCAGCAGCTTGGCAATCCCGGGCAGGTCAATATCCCAGCCGGCCTCGCGGCGCTGGCGGGCGAGCCATGGCCCCAAACCGAGTTCTTCCCAGACCGCTTCCATCAGCCACCAGCCAATGTTGACCGTCCCGCCCGGCTCTGCCGCCGCCCGAGTGTCATACTGGATCACCCCATTGCGTTCCGAGGGGTTCTCGCTCAATTCGCGGGCTCGCGCTTCGGCTTTCGCCCTCCAGGCGGGGTCTTTTTCGGCTAACTCGTCGGCCCAGCCGAGTTTTTCCACCACGCGGTGACGCGACCGGCCGTCCGCGTCGCGATAACTTTCGAGGATGTAAACGTGTTCGCGCCCGGTCGAAGAGCGCACAATTTCAAGCCGCACGGCACGCCACCCCCGCAAAATCCTCCCGTTGTCCACACAACACTCCGGCGCCGGCCGGGGGCGCCATCTTTCCACAATTCCAGGCCGCCCCCGTCACCCCAGCTAAACCACAGTCTTGTGCCACGAATGCTTCCCTCCAGGTAGGCGAACGCTCAAACGAATTGAGTAAACCACCAGCGCAAACGTCGCCGCGTCGGCCAAATGGGGGAATCTGCCGGCCCGTACTCCCATCCTCCCGCCGCACGATGCCGCCGCCCCGCCCCAGCGCACCCCAGGGCCGGTTGGTGCCCGGCGGGGACGGGGTTGAGCGAAGCAGGGCAGGGGCGCGCCCGCGCGCGCCGACGCAGGCGGGGACGCAGGGCGGGCGGGCGCGCGCCGACGCGGGCAGCGGCAGGACCCTGCGCCCGTCGAGGTATACGGGGCGCAGGGACGCAGGGACGCGAGAGCGCAGGCGCGCGAGAGCGCAGGAGCGCGAGAGCGCAGGAGCGCGAGAGCGCAGGAGCGCGAGAGCGCAGGAGCGCGAGAGCGCAGGGGCGCGAGAGCGCAGGGGCGTGCGCCGACGCAGGCGGGGACGCAGGGACGCAGGGACGCAGGGACGCAGGGACGCAGGGACGCAGGGACGCAGGGACGCAGGGACGCAGACAGGACTGAGGGCCGCCTCCCCGTCGGGGAGGCGGCCCTCAGTTGAGTTGGTCGGGGGACGTTCAGCTAGGCTACGTCATCGTCCACCCAGGCCAGGGACTTGGTGACAGCCTTCTTCCAGGAGCGATAGAGCCGATCCTTGTCAGTGACGGGCATGGCCGGGGTCCAACGCTTATCCTCGGCCCAGTTGGCCCGCAGATCATCCAGGTTGGACCAGAACCCCACAGCGAGTCCCGCCGCATAAGCGGCGCCAAGAGCAGTGGTCTCCGCCACCACCGGACGCACCACAGGCACACCCAGAATGTCGGCCTGGAATTGCATCAACAGGTTGTTGGCGACCATGCCACCATCCACCTTGAGTTCAGTCAACGGGACGCCGGAGTCCGCGTTGACGGCATCGAGCACGTCGCGGGTCTGGTAAGCGGTCGCCTCCAAAGCCGCCCGTGCAAGGTGACCCTTGTTGACATACCTGGTCAAACCGGTGACCACGCCGCGCGCATCGGTGCGCCAGTACGGCGCAAACAGGCCAGAGAACGCCGGCACAATGTAAGCACCGCCGTTGTCTTCGACTGTCTTAGCGAGTTCCTCGATCTCCGGGGCGGAGGCAACCAAACCAATGTTGTCGCGCAGCCACTGGATCAAAGAGCCGGTCACGGCAATGGAACCCTCCAACGCGTACACGGGAGCCGCGTCGCCCAGCTTGTAGGCCAACGTGGTGAGCAGCCCATTCTTCGACATCACAATCTCGGTGCCGGTGTTGAAGATCAAGAAGCAGCCAGTGCCATAGGTGTTCTTGGCTTCGCCGGCGCCAAAAGCGGCCTGACCGAAGGTCGCGGCCTGCTGATCACCGAGAATGCCCGCAATTGGTGTCTCACGGAGCAGCGAGTCGCTCGCAGCCTTGCCATAAACCTCCGAAGAAGACTTGATAGCGGGCAGCATTGACCGCGGCACCTTGAAGATGTCGAGGATTTCCTGATCCCAGTCCAGAGTCCGCAGATCCATGAACAAAGTGCGCGAGGCGTTGGTCACATCGGTGATGTGGACGCCGCCATTGACTCCACCGGTCAGATTCCAGGTGACCCAGCAGTCGGTGTTGCCGAACAGGAGGTCGCCGGCCTCAGCGCGTTCACGAGCGCCAGGGACGTTTTCTAGAATCCAGACCACTTTGGTCCCAGAAAAATACGGGTTAAGCGGAAGACCCACTGTCTCGTGGAAGCGATCCACGCCGCCCTCGGCCGCGAAACGGTCGACGATCGGCTGAGTGCGCACATCCTGCCAGACGATGGCGTTGTAGACCGGTTCGCCCGTGTGCCGGTCCCACACCACTGTGGTCTCACGCTGATTGGTGATGCCGACTGCGGCGACATCATGACGGGTGATGTTGGCTTTGCCGAGGGCAATGCCGATCACTTCGCGGGTGTTGGCCCAGATCTCTAGCGGATTGTGTTCTACCCAACCCGCTTGCGGAAAGATTTGCTCGTGTTCCATTTGGCCCACCGAAACGATGGAACCAGCATGGTCGAACACGATGGCCCGTGTAGAAGTTGTACCCTGATCGATTGCGACAACGTATTTGGTCATGGAAATGCTTCAGTCCTTTCTGAATTGCTGAGGGTTGGCGGTGCGCGCCGGTGCGGCGCGCACCGCTGCGATGTCAGGACGGCAGGCCGATAACCTGAGCCAAGAGTCCCGCGAGAACGCCGCCCACAATGGGTCCCAACACGGGCACCCAAGAGTAGCTCCAATCGGAACTGCCCTTGCCTTTGATTGGCAGCAGGGCGTGCGCGATGCGCGGACCGAGGTCACGGGCTGGGTTGATGGCGTACCCGGTCGGGCCACCGAGAGAGGCACCAATGCCGACAATGAGCATGGCGACCGCCAGCGGGCCAAGTTGGTTGGGCGAGCCGCCAGCCATGAGCACCCAGTACACCAGCACGAACGTGGCGATTACCTCTGTTATGAAGTTCCAGGTATAGGAGCGGATCGCCGGGCCGGTGGAGAAAGTACCCAACTTGCTAGCCGGGTCCGGTTCGTCATCGTAATGCTGCTTGTAGGCGACCCAGGCGAGGACTGCACCAATAAACGCGCCGAGGAACTGAGCCCCTAGGTAGGCCAACGTCGAAGCCGCCGTGATATCTATGTCACTGGGACTCCATTTGGTAGCGCCAGACGCAATGATGCCGAGCGTGACTGCTGGGTTGAGGTGGCCGCCGGACTTGTATGCGGCATACACGCCGGTGAAAACGCCGATGCCCCATCCGAAGTTGATCAGCAGCCAGCCGCCGCCGAAGCCCTTGGTTTTGACCAGGATCGCGTTGGCCACCACGCCGACACCGAGGAGCAACAGCAAGGCTGTGCCAACGGTTTCGGGAATGAAGATATCAGTCAGGATTGTGGCGTCTGCTGCGA
>JAITJY010000142.1 GCA_031278675.1 Bifidobacteriaceae bacterium | reverse complement strand
ACCGCCTACTCCGCCGAGGACGATTTCACCGGCGCAGCCCTGGTTCTAGGCGACCTGGGAGAGGTCGGCCGCCCAGCCCGAGTGCTGTCCGACCCGGCCGGAATCGCCCCCGGCGGAGTTGTCGACCTACCAGTCCTGAACGCCGTCCTAGCCCCCGTCAGCCTCAGCCCCTGCCAGCCTCAACCCCCGCCAGCAGCCACCAGCCGTCAATAGGTCTCCCCGGCGGCGGAAAGCCCGGCCAGGTAACCCGTCACCGAGGCGCGGCCCAGGCTGATGCCGGGGATGAGGACCGGGTAGATCAGCCCGCCGAACCAACTCCCGGCGTTGTTGCCGGCCGCCCACAGCCCCGGAATCACCTCGCCGTCGGTGTTGAGCACCTCCATCTGCGGGTTGACGACCAGGCCGCCCAGCGTGCAGAGCAAAGCCGGCTTGCGCAAGATGGCGTGGAACGGCGCCTGGCGGATGGCCGTCAAGCGGGCCGGCTGCTTGCCGAAGTCCTCGTCCACGCCCAGATCGACCAACTCGTTGTAGCGGGCCACGGTGCCGACCAGGGCGTCCGTGGGAACCTCCATCTTTTCCGCCAACTCCTCGATGGTGTCGGCGCTGAGCACATCGCCGCTCTCGATCTGCGGCTGGATAAAGGCCATGCCAAAGCCGGGGAAGGGGCCGTTGCGCTGGTTGCCCTGGCCCATCTTGCCGGCCTCGACGTCAGCCACGAAGTTGTCATCGAAGACCTGGAAATGCAGGAACTCCGGCTGATCCATCGCCGGGGCGTACATCTGGACATAGTTGGTGTCCTCATTGCAGAAGCGCTCGCCGTTGAGGTTGACCCACAGCCAGGGGCAGCCGGAACCCGCCACATTGAAGGCCGGAGGCAGGGCGGGGTCGTAGTGGACGGCGACGGCGTGCGGTCCTCTTTGCATTTCGGCGCCCGCCCACAGGCCCATCAGGTGACCGTCGCCGACGTTTGTCTTGACCATGTAGGCGCATTCGATGCCCTCGATGTGGGGGGTGTACTCGGCCCGGAAATCGGGGTTGTTGCCGTAGTCGCCCGCTGCTAGCACCACGCCGTTCCTGGCCTTCACCTGGAGGTAGGAGCCGTCCTCCTGTTGCGCGATGACGCCTGTGACGCGGCCGCTGGAATCGGTCACGAGCTGTTTGGCGGGGGTGGAGTAGTAGATTTTGGCGCCATTCGCCTCAGCGTTCTCGAGCAGAACTTCGCAGACGCGCTTGATGCCGCCGACGCCTGCCACGAACAGGCCGCCATCGTACATAAAGGTCCACGGATCGGGGTATTCCGTCGTGGTCAAGCCGGTCAGGAGGGCCGGTTGGCAGTCTTCGTCGTTCAGGATCAGGTCGTAGATCTGATCGACCACGGGGCCGGAGAACTCCGCCCAGCGGTGCAGCACCTTGCGGTTGGAGCGGTACTCGGTGTCGCGCATCCAGCGGTTGAGGGCTTCCTCGACGTCGTAGTTCATCCCCGCTTCCGTCATCGCCGTCGTCCCCCAGGCGCCGATGCCGGCTCCGTTTGAGATGGCGGTGGCTTCTTTTTGGAGCACGATGACGTCCGCGCCAGATTTCGACGCCATCAAGGCCGCGTTTGAGCCCGCCATCCCCGCCCCCACGACAACCACGTCCGTCTCCAGGGTCTCGGCTATCTCACTGTCTGGGATCGGTTCCGGCTTGGCCTTGTAGTCGGCGCAGGCCGCGCCGTCGGATGGGGTTCCGGCGCTGCCGCCTTCGGTGCTGGGCGCACCTGGCGTGCAGGCGGCGGCCAGCCCGGTCGCGGCCACGCCCGCGCCGACCAGCGCGGCGCCCTTCAAGAAGCTTCTGCGGTCAGTTTCCATTGATTTGGGTCCTTGCATTGATCCGTTCCTTCTGTTGATTCGAATGAGAGGTCGGGCTTGTCGCGGACATTGGCAAGCGGGGGTTTGTTTGATTAGCGCGCGGCTTGTGTGAATTCCCCGGCTGGACTATTCCCGGCCGCGCGCAGAGCCGGGGTTACTTCGTATCTATCAGTTTTCTTTGGCCTTGTTAATTACGTGCTGGGGCAACGCAGCCCGCAGTTGTTGACTTTGGGAGTTTCCATTCAAATGCCGAACCCTTCAATCACAAGTCTCTTGCTTCAGTGTGCCAGCGCGGGCAATTAGTGGGAAACAACAAAATGACGTAGACCGCTACAACTGCGAAGCGTCGCGCTGGGCCTGGCCTCCGGCTCGCGGGCGGTCCGCCCGGTGGCGCATCCACGGCCGGCGGGCTGGCGCGGGGGCGGCCCAACGCACCCCAAGGAGGTCAAAGTTCAACCGGCAAAAAAAGGCTAAAATCCGACCAGCGTTAACGAACCGTCGGTTGGTCCGGCTGGCCGGGCCGCGAACGGGTCCACCTCTGGGCGTATGCTGGGCAAATCATCGCCCGTAATCCCCGGAGGTCGTGCATGGCGGTCGTTGACGGCAAGTCCCTGGAATACTTCGCGGCGGTCTGCCGCTATGGCAGCACCCGCGAGGCCGCCCGGCATCTCTTTATAACCCAGCAGGGTCTTTCGCGGGCCATCGGCCGGCTTGAGCAGCACTTCAAGCTGCGCCTGTTCAAACGGTCCAGCACTGGGGTCGCCCTCACCCCGGCCGGCCAGTTGCTCTTGAGCGAAACCGCCGAAATACTCGCCCGGCTGGAAAACCTGGAACAGCAGATGCGGGCTTTCGCCGCCGTTGGGCAACCGGTCCTCCGCCTCGGCATCGCGGCCGGTCTTATTGACGAAAAGGGGGCTTGTTTGTCGTTCCAGGTCCTCGAGAATTACGCGGCGGCCCATTCCCAGGTCGACTTCAGCTACATCGAATGCAGCGATGATGACTGCGTGAGCCTGCTGCAAGAAGAAAAGATCGACCTGGCCTGTGTCGGCGCCCACGGCCTTGACGCCAACTACGTCTGTACGCCGCTGATGTCGGCGGGCAGCACCGTTATCGTGTCAAAGGATAATCCGTTGGCTCAGCAATCGGAGATCAGTTTGGCGGAATTATCCGCTCAGACCATCATTGTGCCGCCGGACAATCATTCGGCGGTGGCGCAGTTTGAGCTTTGGTTCAGGCGGCATCAGCGCCCCTCCCGGCTGCTCAAAATAAGTAATTCACTGGCCACGGCGCTGAGCGCGGTGTACCGCAATCACGGGGTCATCGTTGTTCCTGCCAACAACGTGGCTGAAATTGACTGCGGCCGGGCCAGTCTAATCCCGATGGCCGCCGCCGACGATTACCTTTGGACCGTCTATTTGGCTTACCGGGCCGGCCATCCGCGGCGCGGTCTGATTGAGGGGTGCGTCGCCCATCTGCGCGACTCGGCGCCCCGGTCGACTTGAGGTAAGCCCGGCCCAAGCCACACTACGTAGCCGAAACCTTTGCACCTGAGCCGAGTTTCGCCTACTCGGGGTCCCCGCAGAATCTCGCAGCGAAGCGGAGAGAATTTGTGGGGTGCCTCTAGGCGGACCCTTTAGGTGGCGTATGACGTGGCCTTGTCGGGCGGGGGGGGGGGGGTAATGTAGTCGGACATGGCAAAGATGCACGGAATTCCCCGCCGGGAAGGGGAGATCAGAACAGTCTCGAGAAGAACATTCCTAGGAGGAACTGCGGCGCTGGGTGGCGTGGCGGCTTTGGGCGGGCTGGCCGCCTGCAGCCCGAACCAGGCCAGCGAGGAGCCAACCAAGACTAGCGCGGCTCCAAGCAACGGCGACTTCACTCAGGCCAGCGCCAATCTGACACCGGTCGATGAGCGGTTCGTCATCAGCACTGTGAACATCGCCGATGCCAAGGCGGATGAGGAACACGACGCGGATTACCTCGTGATCGGCTCCGGCAACTGCGGCCTGCTGAGCGCGGCGCGGGCCTCCGAACTCGGTCTGGCAGTGGTGATGCTGGAGAAGGCGCAAGAGACCGGCGGATCATCGTTCGGCACCGAGGCCCATTTCGCCCTCGATAGCGTCAAGTACGTCAAGGAGCAGGGCAAGAAGACCTGGACTCCTGCCGAAGCCCTCGAGTACATCAACCTCTACAACGATTTCCACTCCACCCAGTCGCTCGCCATGTCGTTCCTCAACCATTCCAACGAAGCGTTTGATTGGTGGATTGACAAGGGGGCCAAGGTCAGCCAACTGCTTGGCGCGTTGGCCGGCCCGGACACCGGCGCCGGCATGTTCTTCGAGGGCAAGGCCAAGGCGCTGGCGGAAATAGACCGCAGCGTGATCGAGGCCAACGGCGTGACGGTTCTGACGCAAACCAGGGCGACCAACCTCGTGGTTGACGACTCCAAGGCCGTTGTGGGCGCGCTGGCGGAGAAGGAGGACGGCGGCACGGTTCTGGTCAGGTCGAAGGCCACCTTCGTTGGAACCGGCGGTTTCGGAACCAACCCCGACATGGTGGACGCCTATCTGGGCGAGCGCGGCAATGTGGCGCTTATTGGAGACTCGGTGCTGTACCACAACGGCGACGGCATCAACATGATGCTCGGCGCTGGCGCCATAACCGGCCTGCTAGACACCGTGCAGCCCGGCGGCATGCAGGTGGCCGGCACTGACTATGAGGGCGACGTGACCAGGGCAGGCGGCGAGCCGTTCCTGTGGGTAAACAAGTTTGGGCAACGGGTCGGCTGTGAATTCTGGACAAACCCGACTTATGGCTACGCGCTTGCGGCGTGGTCGCCGGGCTACCACTTCTTCACCGTTTTCGACGCCGCCACGGTGAAGAGAATGGAGACTGAGGATTTCTTCTGCCAGTCTA
>JAITJY010000319.1 GCA_031278675.1 Bifidobacteriaceae bacterium | reverse complement strand
CAGGGCGCACAAGCCCGCGCGGCTGGCGCCAGGCTGGGGCTTGGTCGTCCCGGCCGCAAGCCGGGAACTGGCGAGGCGCGCGGGCAGCGCGCCAAGGCGCTCTGGCCTCAGTGGTTGAGGCCCGCGCGGGCTGCGTCGTGGATACTTTGGCGCAGGTCAGGCGGGGTTAGCACCTCAATGGCACCGCCGCCGCCGAGCGCCAGGCGCGTGATCCAAGCCGGGTTGACCACCCCCAGCTTGACTTGAAGCGACCCACCCGGCAGTTCGGCGGGCGGGGCGAGGGTCTCGAGTTGCTCGGCACGCCACCGTTCGGCGGCGGAAAACACCACGTCGGCCTGGAGTTCGGCGCGCTGGGACCAGTGGCCCGTGGCGGGCCGCCGGCGGTGGCGCGCGACTGGCGTAGCGCCGAGCGCAGCGTCAGTGATCCGGTCAACTCGAAAGTGCCGTTCGGCATCCGCCTGGTGATCCCATGCGTCCAGGGCCCAATGGTCCGCGCCGCTGGCAACGCCAAGCGGGTCCACTCGCCGGCGGGACGGCTTGCCGGACTGGTCCACATACCCGAATTCGACGGTGCGGCCCAAGGCTATCGCCTGGCGCAACAGTGCTAGCACCGGTGGCGCCGGCGGCAGGTTGACGTCAACGCGGTCGGATGGGCCGAGGGCCTGCTCCAGCTTCGCGCGCGCGGTTTGGGCGGCGCTGGCTTCGCTCAGTCCGTCCGCCTCTTCGAGCGAACGGAGCGCTGCGATCAGGGTGATCGCCTCGACCGGCGCTAATCGCAACGGTTGTTCGAGCCCCTGTGATTCAACCAGCCAAACTTCGTCGCCGTTGGCGGACCACCCGAAGTCCAGCAACTCGCCGCCGAATTCGCCTCGGCCCACGTGACACCACAGCAGATTCAGGTCCGACTGCACCACCGAAGTGCTCACGCCGAAGCGTTGCGCCAAGTCACGGAGCTGAGATGGTCCTTGTTCCTGCAAGTACGAGACCAATGACACCATCCGGGCCGCCCGCTCCACGCCCGCCTCGCGGCGCCGCTTGGTTAGCGAACGCGTTTTGGCATACGGCCGCACCGGCCTGCCCTCGCCTTGATGCGCCTTGGCGGCGCCCTCCAACCGGTCCCGCACCTCCTGGCGGAGCCGGGCGGGTTCCAGCACTTCGACGCCGGCACCCCACGCCGCCAGCGCGAACGGGTCAGCGGCCCGCAACCGCAACTCCGCAGTGCCGAACGCCGCCACTCCGCCCGCCGCCACCCCGCCAGCCGCCGATGCCGTGCCCACACCACCGCTCCCCCCACCGGAGGACGCCACACCAGCAACCAGGCCATCCGCCACCACCCCGCCAGCCGCCGATGCCGTGCCCACCCCACCGCTGCCCCCACCGGAGGACGCCACACCAGCAACCAGGCCATCCGCCACCACTCCGCCAGCCACCCCGCCGACCGCGCCCCCCACCGCGCTCGGTTGGGGGAGGCTGGGTTTGGGGTGGGCGGCATCGTCTATGGGGGTTGCACCCTCCGCGATCAGCATGCGCGCCGCCTCGGGGATGGCTCTGAGCAGGGCTTCGGGCTTGTCTTCGCCCTTCAAGGACTCCAGGAGCCAACGGCGGGCTTCGCCTGCGGCGGGCGGGTCGAAAGCGTTAGCCGGGCCGGTCCCAACCACTTCGCCCACGATCCGGGCCAGGGCGTAGACCCGCCGGTCGGCTCGGTCCAGGTCGAATCCCAGCAAATAGTAGGCGCCGCGCCACTTGGTCAACTGCCAGGGCTGGACCCGGCGCGCCGCGACTTCGCCGCTGTAGCCGGTGCGGTAATCGAAGGTCGCGACGCGACGCTCGGCAATAGCGCTGATCAGCTCGAACGCGCCCGGCATGGGCGCATAGGACGCTATGTCCAGGCCGCCCCAGCCGCCCCAATCACCACCGGCGCCCAGCCCGAGCGGAGTCAACTTGGTCCGCGCCGCCGCAGCAGCGCGTTCCACCTCACTCCCCCGCCATTCCCTCAGAGCCAGGGCGAGCGCCGTGCGCTCCTCCTGGGTGAACTCCAGGGGCGGCATGGCGTAGCCTTCGGCGGCGAGCCGGTAAATCCCGTCCGCTTCCTCCAGCGCCAC
The DNA here is from genome assembly GCA_031278675.1 of Bifidobacteriaceae bacterium. Classification (GTDB taxonomy): domain Bacteria; phylum Actinomycetota; class Actinomycetes; order Actinomycetales; family WQXJ01; genus JAIRTF01. The sequence continues at coordinate 1,937 of JAITJY010000319.1, read as the reverse complement.
GCCAAGGGAACGGCGCAGCGCGTCCTTCACGCGCTCGAACTGTCGTTCGTCTACGATTCCGAGGTGGTCCATCAGTTGGGCCTTGGTGCGCCCCCGGGGGTGGACTAGTAGCACAATGATCAGATTCAGCAGGCGTGTCGCAGCTTCAGGGCTGCTCGCGGCCGGCTCAGCAGGGTTCACTTGACCAACGTATAACGTTTAAGGTGTGGATAGGGCGATTGAGTGGGCTCAAGGGCAAGTGCGCCACATTCGGTCGCTGCATCCGGGGCTGACTCTGATCGAATGCGACCTGCCTGACGGGCGCCGCATCCCGGCCCTCTCCTACACTCAGCTCGCCCAGCCCTTGGCGCCTGGCGCCTGGGTCTGGCTCAATCTCCGCGCCCTTGACCTGGGCCTCGGCACCGGCGGCGCCGCCTTCGTCATTGCCTCGGCCCCGCCCCCCACCGCAACGCCCGACCCAAACGCCGGGCCGGTCCCCCGGCCCACGCCCGCATCCCCTGCGGCAGCACCCGGCCCACCGCATTCCGCTGCGGCTGAGGCCACCATGCCCCCGAGTTCTCCCCCGCCGCCGGCTGGGGACGTCGCGGGGACGGCATCGGGCAACGGCGCCGCGATGCCGCACCCAGGCACCCAACGCGAGCCGGACCCCGAGCCTGGGGGGCCGGCGGCGCCCTCCCCCGTTCGGCCGGCTGAGGACTCCGGGTATCTGGTCAAGGCCCGCTACACGCCGTTGCAGGTCGCGGTGCGCGGCGTGGACTCGCAGCGCTCGCCGCACCACGCGACACTGGCAGCAGCAGACTCGTTGGACGGGCTGCCGGTGGTGGTCGCGGACTTGCATTCCTCCCTGCCCGCAGTCTGCGCCGCATTCTTGCACGATGCCGCCCGCACCACCACCGCTCCCCCCCGCGTTGTTTACGTCATGACGGACGGGGCCGCGTTGCCCATCGCGCTGTCGCATACCGCGGCGGCGTTGCGGGCGTCCGGCGCCCTCACTGCGACCATCACCGCTGGTCAAGCCTATGGCGGCGACCTCGAGGCGGTGTCGGTCCACTCGGCGCTGTTGGCCGCGAAACACGTCCTTGACGCCGATGTCGCGGTGTGCATCCAGGGGCCCGGCAACCTGGGGACGGACACGCGGTGGGGGTTTTCGGGGGTCGCAGTGGGCGATGCCGTCAACGCAGTCGCCACGCTCGGCGGCCGTCCGGTTGGGTGCCTGAGAATATCCGGCGCGGACCCGCGCCCGCGCCACTGCGGCCTGTCACACCATTCGTTGACGGCGTACGGGCGCGTTGCGCTGCGCACCGCCGATTTGGCGTTGCCCGTCCTGACGGGGGCGCTGGCGCCCCTCGGGCAGGCGGTGGCTCAGGCGGCGCGCCCCGTGGGCGCGGCGCACCGCTTAGTCCCGGTCGAGGTGGATGATTTGGACCCGGTGCTGGCTGCCACCCCGCACCTGACCACAATGGGCCGCACTTACGCCGCCGATCCGGCCGCTTTCCTGGCCGCAGCGGCCGCCGGCCGCCTAGCCTTCCAACTCCGCCCCTAACCCGAAAGCGACTCGTCTGCGCAGGTCAGGGCGTCGCGCTGGGCGTTATGTCCGGTCCTACTCTCCCCCATCACGGCGACGGCACAGGCGGCTGGGAAGCTAACCCGCGACGCCCGGGGGCGGCGCCGCAGGCGGCGCGGCCAAGCGCGGGACTAGGAGTTCGTCCACCTGGGCTTCGAGTGCTGCTGGCGTGCCGGAGCCATCCAGGATGAGGTCGGCGACCGCCGCGCGTTGCGCGTCGGTCGCCTGTACAGCCAAGCGCGCCTCGGCTTGGCGGCGGCTCAGTCCCCGGTCCATGGCGCGCGCCAGGCGCAGCGCCGCCGGCGCTGCGACAGCCACCACCAGGTCGAAGCTCACGGCCTGACCGGTTTCCACCAGCAGCGGGATATCGAAC
>JAITJY010000269.1 GCA_031278675.1 Bifidobacteriaceae bacterium | reverse complement strand
CAGCAGATCGTCCAGCAGGCCGTATCCGGTGACCACCACCCGTTTCGCCGGCAGCCCTCTTAGCGCCTCCAGCTGCCGGATTTCCGAGACGTGGTTGGGGCCGTAGGCGAAAATCGTGTCGAAATGGTCAAGAGCCCCCTCCCGCAGCATCAAATGGAGGCTGGTCATACCGTGGTCCAAATAGATGTACTCGGCATCCCGCCGCACCAAAGAGCGTTTGATGTGGAAGGTCTCCAAGTCCGGCAGGGTCATCACCACCACATCGACGTCGAGTTTCATCATGAACCCGATCAGCGCCACCGGCCCCACGTAATAGGCCTTGAGCCGGGGGTGGCCGCGCTCAAAGACTTTGTCGGCCGGATCGGATGTCACGTAGTGGATTTCGAGCGCGGTGTTGGCGAGCAGCCATTCGATGAGGCGCCGGAAGTATTTCCAGTAGCCGGAACTTTCAGAATAGAACATCAAGCGCTTGTCCGGGGCGGCAAGGAATCTAGCTATATCGCCCTTTTCGCGGGACCGATTGGCCCGTTTTTCAGCCCGCGCCGCCGCGCGTTCCGCCCGAGTCAAGACCACCCGTTTGGGAATAGCCGCGAAGTTGACGTGCTTTTCCGGCCGGTAAACCACGTTGCAGATCCATACCACCGCAATACTGAGCAGGTTGCCGGCCGTCCAATAAAGACCCAGACCGCTCGGCAGCACCAAAGCGAAATAGCCAGAGAACGCGACCATGAAAATAGTCATAGCCGCGTTCGCGGCCGGGCTCTGAACGCGGTTTAGGACGTAATAGCGGTTCTGGTACAAGCAGAGCGCGAGGGCGCTGATGGCGGAGGCGAACGGCCAGATGATCGTGGCGGCGGTCCAGGCCGGGACCTCAGCCAGGTTCATGCCCAGGAAGTCGAGGTTGACGGCCTGGATTTGGGCGATCGCCGGGCCGGCTTCCGGCAACTCGGCGAAGGCCGCCGGCTCGGCTTGGACCTGTTCCATCGCCCTTAGCTGGGCGCCGTACCCAAGGTCCGCGACAGGCGTGTCCAGCCGCTCCGACGTTTTCAGCACCAGGTCGCGGATAACTTGCGCGGGCAGGCGCACCAGGTGCTGCAGCGGCTTGTAGATGACGTTTATCAGACCCAAGATGATCGGGATTTGGATAAGCATAGGCGCCATGCCTTTGAGCGACGAATACCGCTCCCGCTTGTAAAGCTTTTTCTGCTCCTCCAGGATCAGCCCGTTATTGCCCTCATACCGCCGTTTGACATCCTCCAGCAACGGCTTTATGCGCACCATTGCGACTGCGTTTTTCTGCGCCAGCAGCGACAACGGAAACAGAATGACCTTGGTCGCCAGCGTGAACACAATGATCGCTAACCCATAATTGGGCACGAGGGCGTAACACCAGTCCAGCAGGTACCCCAGGGGCACCCCGAACAGAGCGTTGAACAATTCCACTTGGACCTCGCCGATCTCTTGTGCTTGCCGGGCCATTCCCGCGCGGTTGGGGACCGCCGGGCGGCTCCCCGAATCTTACTCGCGCCGGGCGCGGGCCGCCTTCAGTTCCGGTTTTTGGCCTGCCCGATGCCGTCCAACCGAGTTGGGAGGCGCGCGGTAGTCTGGGCGGCAACCCATTTCCGGCCGCCCAGCAGGAGGAAGCACGAACGCACCCGCCAGTTCCAGCGGCGCCCCAGCCGCCGACGGGCTGGCCGAGGCCCGGCAAGCCGCCGCGCGGCTGCTGGCCAGCCAGCCGGACCGCATCTTGGGCCTTGCCCCCATCCTGGGCGGGCTGACCAACCGGTCCTTCAGCTTTCGGCTGGACGGCCGGGCCTATGTCCTGCGGCTGCCCGGTCCAGGCGCGGCGCTGGTGGACCGCCAGGCTGAGCGGGCCGCCTACCGCGCCCTGAGCGGCGCCGGCCTGGCGGATGAACTGGTCGCAATGGACCAGGCCGGCGCCCGCGTCACCGTCTTCTATGACGGCGCCCGGGTGGCGCGCCCGGACGACGACTCCGATCTGGCCATCGCCCTCGGCTTGGCCCGCCGGCTCCACCAAATGCGCTGGCCGGCTGGCCGCAGCTTCGATCTGGCCGGGCAGATCAGGCGCTATGAGCGCCTCTGCGGCGAGCTTGGCGGCGCGCCCTATCCCGACTTGGAGCGCCAGCGCGCCCGCACCGCCGAACTGCTGGAACTGCTTGGCGCCATCGCCGCCGAAGCGGTCTTCTGCCACGGCGACCTGAATCCGGACAACGTCCTGATCCTGGCCGATGGCCAGGCCAAGCTGATCGACTGGGAGTATGCCGGCCGGGCTGATCCGCTGTTGGACGTCGCCATGTACTGCCTCTGCTCGTTCTTCCAGCGCGACCGCGCCAATCTGGCCCTGCGCCTCTACCTGGGCGGCGAGCCGACCGCCCGCCAGACCGCCCGTTTCCACCTCCACCTCGCCCTGGGCGGCTACCTCTGCGCGCTGTGGACCCACTGCGCCGGCCAAACCGGCCAAACCGGCCAAACCGGTCAGTCCGGCAGCCGTTTCTACGCTTACGCGCTGGAGTATTACCGGCTGGCGCAGAAGTGGGCGGATCGGGACTTGACGGCGGCGAGGCCCAGCCGTTAGGTTCGTGGCGCGACCGCGTTCACTTTGCCATAGAGTTCCGCCATTGTGAACAGAGCGGTCGCCCCGGGCGTCCCAGGAAAGGCCAACTATGCTCAGCCACCCCGAATTCGCGGTCCTCAACGCCTTGCGGGAAGGCGCGGCCAAGTCGCAGCGGCAGATCGCCTCGACCGGCGGCATCGCGCTGGGGGCGGTCAACGCCACCCTGCGCCGGCTGCGGGCGGATGGCCTCGTCAGCGGCTACCAACTGACCGAACAAGGCCTGGCCGCCCTGGCGCCGCACAAAGTCGACAACGCCGTCATCCTGGCGGCCGGCCTGTCCACCCGCTTCGCGCCCATCTCCTACGAGCGGCCCAAAGGCTTGCTCCAAGTCAGAGGCGAAGTCCTGATCGAGCGGCTGATCCGCCAACTGCGCGAGGCCGGCATCGGCGACATCACCGTGGTGGTGGGCTACAAAATGGAGCAATTCCTGTACCTGGAGGACGCGCTCGGCGTCAAGATCGCGGTCAACCGGGAATATGAGACGCGCAACAACCACTCCTCGCTCAAGGTCGTGGAGCGCCAACTCGGCAACACCTACATTTGCTCGTCGGACAACTACTACGCCGAAAACGTCTTCTCCCCCTACGTCTACCACGGCTACTACGCGGCGGTCTGGCAGGCCGGCCCAACCGACGAGTGGGAGATCAAATGGGGCAATTACGACCGCATCACCCACGCCCAGCCAGGCGGGCGGGACTGCTGGATCATGCTGGGCGAGGCCTACTTCGACCGCGCCTTCTCGCGGCGCTTCAGGCAGATCTTGGACCAGGTTTACGACGACCCATCGACACCGCCAAAACTGTGGGAATCGATCTACGCCGATAACATCAAAGACCTCGACCTGCGCGTCAAGCGCTACCAGGCGGGCGTGGTCCACGAGTTCGACTCGCTCGATGACGTGCGCGCCTTCGACCGGGACTTCCTGAACAACATCGACTCCTCCATCCTCGACAACATTTGCCGCGTCCTTGGCCTGCGGCGCGACGACCTGGGCAGCTTCGAGCCGATCCCGTTGGGACTGTCCAACCTGTCGTTCCGGTTCGACGCCTTGGGCCAGACCTACGTCTACCGCCACCCCGGCATCGCCGGGCAGGGCATCATCAACCGCCGGGCTGAGGCTGAGGCTGAGGCTGTGGCCCTCGACCTGGGGCTGGACCGCTCCTTCATCCATCTCGACCCGGAGGCGGGCTGGAAGCTGTCCAGATTTGTCGAGACCAGCGAGCAGTTCGACTACCACAACCCCGCCCACGTTGCTCAAGCGCTGGCTCTGGTCAAGCAACTCCACACCAGCGGCCGGGCCGTCTCGAACGACTTCGACCTGCACCAGGAGACCAACAAGATCAAGGCCCGCCTGACAGCCGGCGGACCCGCCGGCGCCGGCCGCCGCCTCGGCTTCGCCGACTTTGACCAACTGGACGCCCGCGCCACCGCCCTGCGCGGCTGGGCTCAAGCGGACGGGATCGAACCGGTCCTCTGCCACGGCGACTTCTACGACCCCAACATCCTGATCCAGGGCCAAGCCATGTGCCTGATCGACTGGGAATACTCCGGCATGAGCGACTACGCGGCCGATCTCGGCACTTTCATCTGCTGCTCCGATTACGCCTATAGCGAAGCCCTGGCGGTGTTGGAGACCTATTTCGGGCGCCCGCCCAGCCCGGCCGAATTGCGCCATTGCATCGCCTACATCGCCCTGGCCGCCTACTACTGGTTCGTCTGGGCGCTGCACAAAGACGCCTGCGGCGAAGGCGTCGGCGAATACCTCTACCTCTGGTACCGCTCCGCCAAAGATTACGGCGAGCGGGCCGAGGCGCTATACCAAGCCGCCGCTGACCTTGTCCCCGTCCAAGGAGCCTGACCTGTGGAAACCATCGGAACTGTAGTCGTCTACATCATCATGGCCTGCGCCCTCATCGGCTGCGCCGCCTCCGTCGCCAAGCCGTCTAGCGAATTGGGCAAAGAGTTCACGGCCGGCATCGACGCGATCGGCCCGATCTTCCTGCCGGTGGCGGGAATCATGGCGGCGGCGCCATATCTGACCAGGTTTGTCTCATCGGTCTTCGGCCCGGCTTTCAAAGCCGTCGGGGCGGACCCGGCCATGGCGGCCACCACTTTTATCGCCGTTGACATGGGCGGTTACCAATTGGCGGAGGCGCTGGCCCAAACCCGCGAGTCTTGGATCATGGCCATGATGACCGGCTACATGGCGGGCGCCACCATTGTCTTCACCATCCCGGTGGCTCTCAAAATGCTCCAGCGGTCAGACCAGAAGTACCTCGCCCTGGGAACCATGTCGGGACTGTTGGCGATCCCCTTTGGTGTCTTGACGGCATCGGCCATCATCGCGTGGTCAAATCCGATGGTGCGCGAAACCGTCTCCACAACCTCTGCCGCCGGCTACCAACTGAGCCTGATGTGGGTCACCATCTTCCGCAACCTGATCCCCCTGGTGATCATCTGCCTGGCGCTGGCCCTCGGCCTGATGTTCAAGCCGGACGCCATGATCAGGGGTTTCTTGATTTTTGGCCGGGTGCTTGAATCAGCCCTCAAAATTGTGCTGGTGCTGGTGGTGGTCGAGTATTTCACCGCCCTGCCGTCCGAATTGCTGGGGCAGTGGTGGGGCTTTGACCCCGTCATCGCGGACCAGCAAGACATCTTCCGCGCCCTCGAGGTGTCCGGGGCCATCGGCATCATGCTGTGCGGGGCCTTCCCGATGGTTTACCTGATCAAACGCTATCTGGCCCGGCCGCTGGGGGTGGTGGGGCGGGTCTTCGGCTTGTCCTCTGACGCCACCGCCGGTCTGCTGGCGGGCGCCGCCAACGTCCTCGCCCTGCTCGGTATGGTGAAAGATTTCAAGGCCAAAGACAAGGTCATCTGCCTGTCTTTCGCGGTTTGCTGCGCCTTCCTGTTTGGCGACCACCTGTCCTTCACCGCCAACTTCCAGCCCTCGCTGATTGTGCCGGTGCTGGTCGGCAAATTGGTGGCCGGGATCATCGCCATCGTGTTCGCCTTCCTGTTGGCGGTGAAGAAGGCAGAGCAGTTGGAAGAGGCGGACTTGGCGGCCGTTTCGGTGCCCGATGCCGTCCCTCCAGCAGTTGCCTGACGTCCAGTCGCGGGGGCGGCAAGAAAATTAGTCGGAATAGACCGGCGCTCCAGGTTGTTCAGATCCGATGGCAACGCCAAATCGTATCTGGAGGAGAAACCTATGCCACCCCTTTCCAACGACCAGGGCAACTTTGCCCACGGATCGACCAGCCAGCCCGTCGCGCCGGCGGCCGTCCCGGGGGTGCCGGAGTTCCCCCTGGCCGAGGCCTACCGGCCCGCTCGGGAGTCGAACTCGGCGCCGCCAGCCGCGCCTGTTCTGCCGCGGCGGCGGCCCCTGCCGACCCGCCAGGCGCCCCGGGTCGAAGACCTGCCGGCCCCGCCGCGCGGCTATCAGAATGTGCCGCCGCCTTTGGCGATGCCGCTGCCTCGGACTACGCCGCCGCGCGGCCTTCCGGCCCTTGGCCCTGAGGCGTCTCAGCGCCACTCGCTGGGCAATGTCTTTCCGGCTGCCAGCGGTGTGCAAAACCGGGTTCGGCCGCTGCCGACCCGCCAGGCGCCCCGGGTCGAAGACCTGCCGGCCCCGCCGGCCGGCTAC
>JAITJY010000264.1 GCA_031278675.1 Bifidobacteriaceae bacterium | reverse complement strand
ACTGAACCGCCAGCGCACGTTCGACCTGCCTTGATTTAGGCGCTGGGCGCCACCCCCTTTTCTATGCCGAAAAGGCACGGGTCCGCCCGCGTGGTCAACTCCTTCGGCCGTGCGTCACCCAGGCTAAGAATCCGGTGAATAAACCGGATTCCCAGACCAAACCTGCGCTTACCTTCCGTGTTTCCGCTGGTCAGCGTACCGCTGTCCAGCGCGGGCACGGTCGGCGCGTGGTTATTCACCACGCTCCCAAACACCCACCAAACCAAGACTTACGCCAAGGAGTAACCCCAGATGACCCAAGAATGGTCCTTCGAGACAAAACAGATCCACGCGGGCCAGCAACCCGACCCCGGCACCGGGGCGCGGGCGCTGCCAATCTTCCAGACGACATCGTACGTATTTCCATCTGCTGCAACCGCTGCGGCCCGCTTCGCGCTCCAAGAATTGGGGCCGATCTACACCCGGCTGACCAACCCGACGCAAGAAGTCGTGGAAAACCGGATCGCGGCGCTGGAAGGCGGCGCCGGGGGGCTGCTGACCGCCTCCGGGGCGAGCGCCACGACCCTCGCAATTCTCAATATCGCGGGGACGGGAGACCACATCGTGTCCGCAGCATCCTTGTACGGGGGCACATATTCCCTGTTCAACAACACACTGCCCCGGTTCGGGATCACGGTCAGCTTCGTTGAAGACCCGGGCGATCTGGACCAGTGGCGCGCCGCGATCAGGCCCAACACCAAGGCGCTGTTCGGCGAAACCATCCCCAACCCCAAGACGGACATCCTCGACATCGAAGGGATCGCGAATGTCGCGCACGATGCCGCCCTCCCACTTTTGGTCGACAACACCGTCGCGACGCCCTACCTGATCAAGCCGCTGGATTGGGGCGCCGATGTGGCGATCCACTCCGCGACCAAGTACCTCGGCGGGCACGGCAACTCGATCGCGGGGGCGATCGTGGACGCGGGCCGGTTCGACTACGCCAAAGCCGGCAAATATCCCGGTTTCACCACCCCCGATCCGGCTTACAACGGGTTGGTTTTCGGTGACGTGTTCGGGCCCGATGGCGTGTTCGGAGTCAACCTGTCCTACATCTTGAAGGTCCGGGCGCAGTTGCTGCGCGACATTGGGCCCGCCATTTCTCCCTTCAATGCGTTCTTGCTGGCCCAGGGAATTGAGACGCTGTCCCTCAGGCTTGAGCGGCACGTTGAGAACGCACTCAAGGTAGCGCGTTGGCTTGAAGCCCGGCCGGATGTGTTGTTGGTCCACTACGCGGGGTTGGAGTCGAGCCCGTACTATGCGCTCGCGCAGAAGTATTCCCCGAAGGGGCCTGGGGCCGTGCTGGCTTTCGAGCTGGCCGGCGGCGCTAGCGCCGGTCAGGCGTTCGTCTCAGCCCTCAAGTTGCATTCCAATGTGGCCAACATTGGCGATGTGCGTTCCTTGGTAATCCACCCCGCGTCCACCACGCACTCCCAGCTCAGCCCCGCCGAGCAGGCCTTGTCCGCCGTCACCCCAGGCCTGGTTCGCTTGGCCGTGGGCCTTGAGGGAATCAACGACATCCTGGCTGACCTCGAACGCGGTTTTGACGCGGTGAGCGCATTGGCCGCCAGCTCATGACCAGTCAACTCGCCGACGGCCCCGAGTGTCCGGGCGGCGCGGGGGCCAGCCGTGGTGCCCCCGCGCCCGCAGCGTCCGCGCCCGCCGATGCCGCCCCGCCCACGCCCGCCTCCGGCCCCGCCCACGCGCCCGGCGTCTCGGCCCGCAGGGCCGACGACCCAGCCTCGCCGAACCCCGGCGATCCGGTCGGGTTCGAGGGCCGGTCGCCCGCGCCCGGCCAACTTGTGCCCGCCACCGGAGCCTGGCGCGAAGGCGATCCGGTGGGACACAGACAGTTCGCACACCTGGGCGAGCTAGCCCTGGAACGAGGCGGCCGGATCGGCGTGACCTGCGCCTACGAGACGTGGGGCAAACTCAACGCCACCCGGGATAACGCCGTCCTGGTGGTCCATGCGCTCACGGGCGACTCGCACATCCGCGGGCCGGCCGGCCCAGGGCACCCGACGGCCGGGTGGTGGACCAGTCTGATCGGGCCTGGCGCGCCGGTGGACACCACACGCTACTTCGTGGTGGCGCCCAACGTGTTGGGTGGGTGCCAAGGCACCACGGGTCCGGCTTCTTTCAGCGGTTTGTTGGACGATGCCGACCGCCGTCTCCCGTACGGCCCCCGCTTCCCGTACATCACGGTCCGCGACCAGGTCCGTGTTGAGGCCGCGCTGGCGCGGGCTCTGGGGATTGAGCGGTTCGCGTTGGTGATCGGCGGGTCAATGGGCGGGATGCGGGTGTTGGAATGGGCGCTGATGGAACCAGAACTGGTTGAGCGGATCGCTCCGATCGCGACCACCGCGAAATCCAGCGCGGACCAGATCGCTTGGGCGCACGCGCAGATCAGTGCGATCCGCAACGATCCGTATTTCTTGGGCGGTGATTACTATTTCCAACCGGATGGGTTTGGCCCGCACGCGGGTCTGGGCATTGCCCGGCAGATCGCTCACACCACCTATCGATCCGCTGCGGAATTGGAAGGCCGGTTCGGGGCCAGAGCCCAAGTTGGTGAAGAGCCGCTCGGCGGCGGTGGCCGCTATGCTGTCGCTTCCTACCTGGAACATCATGCTGCGAAACTCGCGCTCCGGTTCGACGCGAACTCTTACATCACGCTGACTGAGGCGCTGTGCTCGCATGATGTGGGCCGGGGGCGCGGCGGCGTGGCCGCCGCCCTCGGACAGATCAAAGCCCGGACTTTGGTGGTCGGAGTTGACTCCGACCGGCTCTACCTGCCCTACGAGACCGAAGAACTCGCGTCTTTGATTCCTGGTGCGGGCCCTGCCCGCATAGTCCACTCCGACTATGGTCACGACGGTTTCCTGATCGAGTTCTCCCAACTCGGCCCCCTAGTAGCACAGTTCCTGGCCCACTAGACGGTTGATTCGGGGTTGTCCGATCCCGCGCGGTTCGCCCCAGCCCCAGCGGCCCCCGCCGACCCCGACCGTCCCCGGCGGCGCGGCGGGCGCTTCGGTTGGGGTGATGTTATCTGTCGCGTTGTATGACCATGACAGAAGCACATTGAATGACGATGACGCCGATCTTCGGGGCACCCCCGGATGGCGGCCCCGACCATCCCCGTCGGCCTCGACCGGCCCCGGCGCAGCCGATTCCCCCGCCGGCCTCGACCGTCCCCGCCGGCCCCGACCATCCTCGGCGCAGCCGATTCTCCCGCCGGCCTCGACCGTCCCCGCCGGCCCCGACCATCCTCGGCGCAGCCGATTGCCCCGTCGGCCTCGACCGTCCCCGCCGGCCCCGACCATCCTCGGCGCAGCCGATTCTCCCGTCGGCCCCGACCATCCTCGGCGCAGCCGATTCTCCCGTCGGCCTCGACCGTCCCTGCCGGCCTCGACGTCTTCGACCGTTTTCGGCGCAGCCGATTGCCTCCGCCGTCCCCTCGAATCCTTGGCCCTTTGGGTGGTTATTGGAGTAGTGGTGGTGGGATGTGGGTGTGGTGTCCGGTTGGGGTTGTGATGGTGGTGATACCGGTGGTGGGGTCGTGGTTGTATTGCCACTGGTGGTGGGTTTTCAACTGGT
>JAITJY010000237.1 GCA_031278675.1 Bifidobacteriaceae bacterium | reverse complement strand
TCGGGCCCGCATTGGTAATGGTTTCGTATGCAATGATTAGAGACGTGCTCAAAGACTGAGCATGTGCCGTGCGGGCTAGGCAAGGCCCACCCGGTGCCTTTCACAACGGATCGTCCGGCACGTACCTGCCGGTGAAGGGAAGAATTGCCATGGCAACTGTGACCTTTGACGGGGCCACCCGAATATACCCGGGGAACGACAAACCGGCAGTCGACCACTTGAGTCTCGAAATTGAAGACGGCGAGTTCCTGGTGCTGGTGGGGCCGTCCGGCTGCGGGAAATCGACTTCGCTGCGGATGCTCGCCGGACTGGAAGAAGTCAACGATGGGCGCATCTTTATAGGCGAGCGGGATGTCACCGATGTCCAGCCGAAAGACCGCGACATCGCAATGGTGTTCCAGAACTACGCGCTCTACCCGCACATGACTGTGGCGGACAACATGGGCTTCGCCCTGAAGATTGCGGGCATGCCGAAAGGAGAGATCCGTCAGCGGGTCAAGGAGGCAGCGCGCATCTTGGACCTGGAAGAATACCTGGCCCGCAAGCCGAAGGCGCTTTCGGGCGGCCAGCGCCAGCGGGTCGCCATGGGACGCGCCATTGTCCGCAACCCGAAGGTGTTCTTGATGGATGAGCCGCTGTCCAACCTGGACGCCAAGCTCCGCGTGTCAACTCGCACGCAGATCGCGTCGCTCCAGCGGCGGCTCGGCGTCACCACGGTCTATGTGACCCATGATCAGACCGAGGCTCTGACCATGGGGGACAGGATCGCGGTGCTGAAGGACGGCTTGCTCCAGCAAGTCGGCTCACCGTTGGTGCTGTACGACAAGCCGGCTAATGCTTTCGTTGCGACGTTTATCGGTTCGCCGGCAATGAACATCGGCACATTCCCGATCAAGGATGACGCGGTGTTGATTGGTGAAGCGACTGTGCCGCTGAGCCGTGCAGTGATGGCCGCGCTCACGCCGGAAGACGAAGGCAAGCTGACAGTCGGTTTCCGGCCCGAGAACATGGAGCCGGCTCGTGCTGAGGATCCTGGGGCTATCCCGGTCGTAATCGACATTGTCGAAGAACTCGGCTCGGACGCGTACGCCTATGGCACGTTGAAGGGCGACCCGGAGACCGCGACTCTCCAGGGTGGCTCCTTGATCGCGCGGGTCAACCCCCGCGAGGTCCCCCGCCAGGGCGATGTGGTCTACCTGACCATCCGTCCAGGTGAGCAGCACAATTTCTCAGCTGCGACCGGTGAGCGGCTGCCTGACTGAGGTGCCTGCATAGTTGGGAGGGGGGACGGCATCGGCCAACGGTAACAACCGGAACCGCCGGACGATGCCGTCCCTTCCCCCTATCCGCACCGCACCCGCGCCGCTGCACCCCCGGTTGGGGGAGGCGGGGGTGAGGCGACCCGTGGGCTGCGCCTGGCGCGGCGCCGGGGTTTTCGGCGTAAGATGCTAAGCCTTGATCCACCGATCCTCGCCTACTGCGCCGCATCAGCCGGGCGTGCTGGACGCCCCCGGCCAGCTCAGCAGGCCACCGGCCTGCCATCGCCGGCCAGGAACGCCTATCGCACCCGTCTGGTGGCGTTCGCTGCGGCGATCACCGGTGGATCCAGGCTAAGCCGCCGCCCGCAAACCATTCCGGTGCGCGTGTTGGCACTGCAAGGTAAAACGGACGAACGGAGGGGATCATGCCGCAAGCTTTGAGAATCTCGGCGGTGCGGCCGGACCCGGCGCTGTTCGATCTGCCGTGGTCTCTGCCGCTGGAAGAGTGGCCAAAGGACGTGGTCTTGGCTTTACCGCGCGGAATTTCGCGCCACGTGGTCCGGTTTGTCAAGCTGTCGGATCGGGTGCTGGCTGTCAAGGAGATCGCGGAGTATCCGGCGGGACGGGAATACAACTTGCTGAAGGACTTGGTGTCCTTAGATGCTCCGTCGGTGGCGCCGGTCGCCGTGGTTTCGGGGCGGGCCAGTGCGAGCGGCGAGCCGTTGGATGCGGCCCTGCTGACTCAACATCTGCAATTCTCGTTGCCTTATCGGGCGCTGTTTTCTTACAAGATGCGCCCGGATATGGCGACGCGCGTACTAGATGCGTTGGCTTTGCTGATTGTGCGGCTGCATTTGATCGGCTTTTATTGGGGCGATGTGTCCTTGTCCAACACTTTGTTCCGGCGGGATGCGAAGGAGTTCTCCGCGTACCTGGTGGACGCCGAGACCGGCGCCCTTTACGACCAGTTGACGGATGGTCAACGGGCCTATGATCTGGACTTGGCTCGCATCAACGTGATCGGTGAATTGATGGACTTGGAGGCGGGCGCCATGCTGGAGGATGATTTGGATCCTTTGGCGATCGGCGATTTCCTGGTGGACCGCTATCAGCAGCTCTGGTGCGCCCTGACCGAAGAAGAAACCATTGCGGCTGATGCCCGCTGGCGTCTCCAGGACCGGATCAACCGGCTCAATGACCTGGGCTTTGACGTGGCCGAGATGTCTATGGCGTCCAGCGCGGATGGCACTACCTTGCATATTCGGCCCCAGGTGGTGGATGCCGGTCATCATTCGCGGCGTCTTTTCCGGTTGACCGGGCTTGATGTCCAGGAAAACCAGGCTCGCCGGTTGCTGAATGACTTGGATACTTACCGGATTCATTCTCATCAGGAAGACGTTGATGAGGATTTTGTCGCTCATGATTGGTTGACTCATGTGTTTGAGCCGGCCGTGCGCGCGGTGCCGCGCGATTTGCGCGGCAAGCTGGAGTTGCCCCAAATTTATCACGAGATCCTGGAGCACCGGTGGTTCATTTCGCAGCGCGAATCGCGTTTTGTGCCCCTGGAAGAAGCTGTTCAGAGTTATATCGACAATGTGCTCAGTCACCGCCGCGACGAATCGGAATTGATTCTGGCGGACACGCTCCAGCTCCCCGCCGCCGATGACGTCCCCATGAGCTAGTAGGCTCTCGCCCCCTGTGAGCGCCCACAGGTCGGTTCTTCGGGCGCGGCGCTGTTTCGCCACCTCGTAGAGGACTATGCCGCCGGCGACGGCGGCATTGACGGCTCTTCGCAATCGAGGGTGTAGTGGCCATTGGAGGAGGGGCCGCATCCGTGGTCTGAATCCGCCG
>JAITJY010000128.1 GCA_031278675.1 Bifidobacteriaceae bacterium | reverse complement strand
CACATTACATAATGTGGAGTGATGACGGCCCCGCCTATCCCAAGTCGCCAGAGCCGCCACGGCTTCAGTCGCCTTCAAATCCGCTCCAAGTGGATAAGTTTAGTATGAATCCATACTATCATCATCGGCTTAAGGGGCGTTGGGGGCGCAGCCACCATGGAACGATGCCGTCCCACCCGTCCGCGCCCGCCCGCACCAAGGCGCAGCCCCCGGGAGACGATGCCGCCCCATCCGTCCGCACCCGCCCGCATCAGGGGGCGGAGCCCCCGGGCACCGAGGCCGGGCGGCCCGGGGCTAGCACCGTCCAGCCCGCAGTTGACCAGCGCGCCGAGTCAATCACACAGCGCGCATCAATCAACGTCCGCGCCCGAGTCCAACCAGCCAACTCGCCCGGATCCAGGTCACGGTACTCCTGCCACTCCGTCGCCAGGATGATCAACTCAGCATCCGCCACCGCCTCGCCCACCGTGTCCGCATACCGCAAACCAGGATGCGACACCCGCGCCAGCCCCACCGCCGCCGGATCGGTCGCAGTCACCACGGCTCCCGCCGCCACCAAATCATCCGCGAGGAGAGCCGACTGACTGTTGCGCACGTCATCGGACAACGGCTTGAAAGACAACCCCAACACCGCGATCCGCCGGCCCGCCAGCACCCCACCCAACGCCCGCGCCGCCAACGCTTTGACCCTCGGCCGGCGCGTCTCATTGACCTGGTTCGCCGCCGCCAACAACGCCGCCGTGTCCATCACGCCGAGTTCCCCGGCCCGCGCCGCCAACGCATGCAAATCCTTCGGCAGACAGCCCCCGCCGAAGCCAAGCCCTGGATTGAGGAACAGCCGTCCAATCCGATCATCCAGCCGCAGCGCCGCCGCCACCTCCAACACATCCGCCCCCGACGCATCCGCCAAGTCCGAAATCGCGTTGATGAAACTCACCCTCAACGCCAGGTACGAGTTCGCCGCCGTCTTCACCAGCTCAGCCGACTCGTAGGACATCACCAGCCGCGGCGCCCCCCCTTCCAGCATGGTCCGGTACACCCCATCGACGATGCCGACCGCCCCCCCTTGCGCTTTTGCCTCCGCCAGCGTGTCAACCCCGTAGACAATCCGGTCAGGTTGCAAAGTGTCATGGACCGCGTGACCCTCACGCAAGAACTCCGGGTTCCACACCAATGTGGCGCCCGCCGCCGCGACCCGCTCCGCGACCCGCCGAGCCGTCCCCACAGGAACCGTCGATTTGCCGACCACCACACTGCCTGGCGCGATGACCGGCACCATCGCTTCGACCGCGCCAACCAACGCCGTCAAATCCGCACCGAGCGCGTCCGGAAGTTGAGGTGTACCCACACAAATGAAATGCACCTCGGCATCGGCTATCGCCGCTATATCCGTGGTGAATTCAAGACTCCCATTTTGCTCCGACCGCTTCAGCAACGCTTCTAAGCCCGGCTCAAAGAACGGCGGTTCGCCGCGCGCCAATCGCTCCACCTTGGCCGAGTCTGTGTCAACACCGACAACCTCGTGCCCCAGCGAAGCCATTGCTGCGGCATGGACCGCACCCAAATAACCACACCCAATAACCGAAAGACGCACCGGAATATGTTAGCCCCCTCAGGGCTGGCTGCAACCGGATTTCGCGATCCGCCGCGCGGGAGTTGGTTGCGCTCCGCTTACGGGTTGCCGGTGTGCGTCCCGCGCGGGCGCGGCCCGCCGCGCCGGCGCTGGTTGCGCTGCGTCTACGGGTTGCTCGGACGCCTCACGTGCAGGCGCCCTCCGCCGGAGTGCCGGAGGCGTCCTGGTGCCAGACCGCATCCGTGCCTTCAACTGCGGCTTGGACACAGAACCCCGACGCACCCCCGGCTAGCACTGTAAACCTCGCGCCGCTGGTCAGCGGCCCCACTGCAGTGCAAGCCGACGTGTTCGATACATCCTCCGGTGCGCACAAATAGTACGACCCGCCCGTGTTCACCAGCGCCACCTGGTCTTGGCCCGCCGCATACCAGGCGCTCAACTGGATGGCTAAGTTCCGGAGGTCGGCCTCCACGGCGATGGCGACGGCATCGTCCACTACGTCTGTCCCCGGCAGGCCCACCGTGTCCGAGTCCGCGTCCGAACCCGAACACCCGCCCAGCGCCACCGCGCACCCGAGCAGGCCAATGCACGCTATCACCACCATCTTGCGGCCCTGCAAGAAGACATTCCTAAGACCGGACATGGTGCACCTCAGATTCATCAGATTCCTCGACGGGTAAGTTCGTGTCCATTCGTACCAGATGACGCCATGCCTACACAACCAAGCAGTGAACTTGTGTAGCCGCGTTTCGGCTGGTCACCGTAGGCGAGCCCCAACACCCTGAATAGTTACGTCGAGCGCACCAACTCATCGGCTCAGGCCCGCGACAGGCTCTCCGAGCGCACCAACTCATCGGCTCAGGCCCGCGACGGGCCGTCCGAACGCACCAACCCATCGGCTCGGGGCCGCGACGGGGCCGTCGTGGGCCTGGGGCCTGGGGTGCGTGCGGGTCCAACCGCGCCGCTACTCGCCGGAACGCGGGTGCGCTTGCGCGTAGGCGGACCAGAGCCGGTCAGCGGTGACGTGAGTGTAGCGCTGAGTGGTCGCAAGCGACGAGTGACCCAGGATCTCCTGGACGGAGCGCAGGTCAGAGCCGCCCTCCAGCAGATGAGTGGCCGCAGCATGTCGCAGTCCATGCGGAGCCAACTCCCCCACCCCGGATTCCCTGGCTAAGCGCTGGACCACGTCGCGGGCCTGACGCGGGTTGAGTCGGCGTCCTCGGACGCCGAGGAACAGTGCGGCCAGGTCATCGTCCGGGTCGGAGGCAGGCCGACGCCGCCCGGCCGGCGCGCCCGCCGGATCGCCCTGCCCCCAGGACGCATCAGTCGGGCTGGCCCCGCAACCGACCGCGCCCGCCGGATCGCGCTGCCCCCAGGACGCCTCAGCCGGGCTGGCCCCGCAACCGACCGCGCCCGCCGGATCGCCCTGCCCCCAGGACGCCTCCGCCGGGCTGGGTCCGCAACCGGCCGCCGTGGCGGCGCGGGCCTGAGCGGCTTCCAGCAACGCGGGGCGGCCCTGCCTCAACCACACCTTGAGAGCATCACGGGCCGGCGCACCGAACGGCACAACTCGTTCCTTGTTACCCTTGCCTCGCACCCTGATCAGGCGTTCGCCCAGGTCAACGTGTTCCACGTTGAGTGCCACAGCCTCCGCGACCCGAATCCCGCTGGCATAGATCAACTCCACCAGGGCGTGGTCACGCTGCCCTATCGGCCCGGCCTCAGCCACCTGTTCGGCCCGGTCCATCAGATTCGCCGCTTCACCCCGACTCAAAACGCGCGGCAAATGCCGGTGCGGCGAAGGAACCTGAAGACGAACTCCCACATCACGTTGAACCAACCCCGCACGCAACGCCCACCGAATGAAACGTTTCACTGAAGAACCGCGCCGCGCCAGCGTGGCCCGCGCCTCCCCCTGGTTCAAATGAAACGCCAACCAATCACGCAGATCATCCAGGGTGATCGCATCCAATTCCACCTCTGAACCAACCAACAACCGTTCCAACAGATCTCCGGTATCACGGCAATAAGCCACAACCGTTGGCTCAGCCATGCCTTCGCCGCGCAGCGCCAACGCAAACCGATCAAGGACGTTTGTCCGCCACCCACGCTCGCGGTCCACTGGACTGGTCATGCTTCCAAGTATGACGCGGCCTTGGCCGGGCGCCAGAGTCCACCCGACTGACAGACCCGCCCAGCGCGTTCCAAACGACCGAGCGCCGCCATCACATCATGCGTCCCGAGCCCACTCGCCACAACCACAGCCGTCAAAGCGGCCCCACGCACCTTAGGCAAAGAATCAAACACCTGCCGATCCGCCGGCCCCAAGCCGTCCAACGGCCCGCCCACCGCATCATGATCCATCAACTCCACCTGGCCTAACGGCGCTAGCAACTCCCGCACCTCATCCGCCCCCGTCACCAAAGTCGCCACCCCATCACGAATCAACTTATGACAACCCGCCGAAGCTGCTGCGGTGACCGGCCCGGGAACTGCGGCAACTGGGCGGAGGAGGGCGGCGGCATCGTGCGCGGTCCTATGCGAACCCGACCGCCACCCTGCCTCGGTGACCACCGTCACCGCGCCGAGCGCCGCAATCAACCGGTTCCGAGTCAAGAACCGCTCACGCCGTGGCGCCCCGCCCGGCGGCACCTCCGAGATCACCGCGCCGCTCGCCGCGACCGCCTTCAACAGCCGGTCATTGCCTGCCGGATAGAGCCGGTCCACCCCGCCGGCCATCACCGCCACCGTCAACCCGCCCGCCGCGAGCGCCGCCCGGTGCGCCGTCGCATCCACTCCGAACGCCCCACCCGAGACCACCGCCGCACCCCATCCGACCGCTTCCTCGACCAGCCGCGCCGTGACCGATTCGCCGTACGCCGTACACGCCCGCGTCCCGACCACAGAGACCGCGCCCACCAGCCGATCCCCCAGCGACTGCACTATTTCCGCAGGTCCGCGCACCCAAAGACAGATTGGCGCCGCCTCGCCCAAGTCATCTAGCATCTCCGGCCAGCCCCGCCCGCCCGGCACCAGCAGACTGCCACCCAGCCTTCCCAACGCCCGCAGTTCACGCGTCGGGTCCAGCCCCTCCAGC
>JAITJY010000232.1 GCA_031278675.1 Bifidobacteriaceae bacterium | reverse complement strand
GTGGGGGCGGCAGCGGGCTTGGGCGGGGGCGTGGGGGCGGCATCGTGCAGCGTCCGGGGTGGGGGGGCTGGATCGTGCATGGTCCGGGGTGTGGGGGCGGCATCGTGCATTGTCCGGGGTGTGGGGGCGGCATCGTCCATTGTCCGATGCCGTCCGGCCCACCCCGCTCCCACCAACGCCAACCCCAGAGCGCCGGCCGTAAATACGAGGTCCTCTTTGACGCCGATCAATAAACCGGCGGTGATAGCTGTGGCAATCCAATGCTCTTCTATGAACCAGACCAGCGCTAGCGCGAGCAACGGTACCGCCAACGCATATTCGTGGAATTGGACGGCAATCCCGCTTTGCAAACCCCATGACAGAATATATGCACAGGTCAGCGCAATAGCCGGCCACTTGCCAAGGCGGCGGCGCGCCGCCCATCCAAGGGGGACGGCGGAGAAAGCCACCAAGACGCACTGCGCCACCAATAACGTCACAGGGGTGGGAAAAACCCGGTAAAACGGTGCGAGCAACGCCAACAGTGGCGAGAAATGGTCGCCGAACGCGTTGAAACCGGGCCCTTTGATATCCACCACTGGCGCGCTGAGGTGCGCGTAGCCCTGGATGATCTGCGTGAAGATGGCCAGGTCAAAGGACGGCGAATCCAGACGTGCCCAGTCGCGCAGCGACAACGCCAGGTAGGCTGCGAACCCGCCAGCGGCGATCACCCAGGCTGGCCACCAGGTCAGCGGGGCTATGAGGCTGGGCGGTGCTGGTAGCGGTGCCGGTGGCTGGTCCGCTGGCTGCGCTGGTGGCTGCGCTGGAGCCTGCGCTGGTGGCTGGTCCGCTGGCGGTGCTGGTAGCAGTGCTGGTGGCTGCGCTGGAGCCTGCGCTGGAGCCTGCGCTGGAGCCTGTGCCGGTGGCTGGTCCGCTGGCGGTGCTGGTGGCTGTGCCAGGTCGCGTTCGGCGCGCTGGCGCGCCAACTTGCCTGCGGGGGTATACCGGTCAACCTGGCGAGCCGGTTCTAGCGCGCCCATCCTCACCCCGTTTCGCGCCGCCTGATGATGACTGTGTGAGGTTAGCATCCGGGAGTGGGCCCTGGTCTGCTCCCGGCAGACGGCGGCGCTGCCCGGCGCAATTACGCTACTGCGGCTTATTGAAAATAGCGATGTTTCGCTATTGGCGGAATATTAGGTGAGGCAAACCTGGTGGCAGCTTATTGAAATGGAGGCGTTTCGATATTATCGGATTATCAGGCAAGGCAAGCCTTGGTTTATGGATGTGAGATTCACTCGGCATTGGCTTGCATTATCCGAGCGGGTCGTGTATTACTTTCTTAGAAGCTGATCACCGCCGGTGATCGACAATTGTCCAAGGGAGATGCAACTAATGATCCGCAGCGATATATCTAAAGTGTCAGAGTGCTCAGTCGCGGACTGCGCCTACAACCAAGCCGAGGCGTGCCACGCCGGTGCCGTCACTATCGCGGGGCCGTCCGGCCACGCCGGGTGCGTCACCTTCATCCCGTTGACCGTCAAGGGCGGCTTCGCCCAATCGACGGCTGCGGTTGGCGCGTGCCAACATCTCGAATGCACCTACAACGCCGACCTAGAGTGCGGCGCGCCCGCCATCAAGGTGGGACTGCGTGGCGCCACAGAAGCTGACTGCCTGACCTACGCCACCGCCTAGCGGTAGCCGGCCCAGCAGGCCGTTTGAAGCGGATCAAGCGGACCTCAAAATCGGGTTAAGCCCCCCGCCAAAGTCGGGTTTAGACCCCCGCCAAAATCGGTTTCGAGGTAGACTGATCCGGTGGACTCTTCTTCGGGTCTGGTGAAGCGCCAGATTACACCAACTATCCTCGAACGTCTGCGAGCCAGCCCTGTTGTCTTGTTGGAAGGGCCGCGATCTGTCGGAAAGACCACCCTCTTGCGGGAATTGGCCCGCACACTGGATGGCGAGGTGGTGGACTTGGACCATCCGGGCGTGCGGCAGGCGATCAGCGCATCGCCGAGCGCCATTGCAGGTCGAGGCAGGCTCGTGTGCATCGACGAATACCAACGCGTCCCCGCAGTGCTGGACACGATCAAGGCCCAACTCAACGAATCCAGCGCGCCGGGACAATTCCTCCTTGCGGGGTCCACCCGACATGCTGGGCTGCCACCTGGCGCCCAGGCGCTGACCGGACGGCTGATCCGGACGGTGATCCTGCCGCTGGCCCAATGTGAACTTGAGGGGACGGCACCGGGCTTGGTCGGCAAGCTGTTTCGGGGCGCTAAAGAAGCGAGGCGGGACGCTGGAACCGCCGGTACCAGCCGGACGGGATACGCCGAGCGCGTAATCCGGGGGGGATTCCCTCTGGCGCTGGCCCGTCAGGGGGCGGCCGAGCGCGCCGATTGGTTCGAGTCCTACATCGATTTGACGCTGGATCGCGACATCAAAGAACTGGGGCGTTTGCGCCGGGGCTGGGCACTGCCGGAACTCGTGCGGCTGTTGTCCAGTCAAACCGCCGGCGTCCTGGATGTGGCGCGGGCCGCAGCGGCGCTCGGGCTGAAGAAAGACACGGCGCTGGAATACGTCAGGGCGCTGGAAAACGCCTTTCTGATTTCCCGTTTGCCTGCGTGGCGCACTGCCCGCGTGCCAAGAGCCCAGGCCAGACCGAAGGTCCAGTTCGTTGATTCGGGCGTGGCGGCGCACTGTATGGGTCTGAGTGCTGCGGCTCTGGGGGCGCTCGATCCGGGCGCGTTGACAGCGTTCGGACCCTTGTTCGAGACATTTGCCGTCGGTGAGGTGACCAAACAGGTCGCCTGGACCCGCGGAACCCGTGTTGCCGGGCATTGGCGGTTCAACCAGCAAGTTGAGGTCGATCTGGTCCTAGAAGACATGGCCGGCCGCGTGGTCGCGTTCGAGGTCAAGGCCGCGTCCTCGCTCGGCCCAAGGGCGTTCGCGGGGCTCAGGCGACTCCGCGACGCGTTGGGCGACACGTTCGCGGCAGGAGTTGTTCTCTACACCGGGCCGATGCCGTTTACCAAGGAAGATCGCCTGGTCGCCTTGCCGCTCGACGCGCTGTGGACCCAGCCGGCTTGACCCAGCCCCACCACCGGCCCTGAGAGAGCGTTGAACAACGCTCCCCCAGGGCGTCCGACAGCGCTTACCTGCCACGTTTCCGCTGGTGAGAGGCCCGCTCTCCCCTGCGCGGGCACGGTCGGACGGTGTTGAACAACACCGTCCTTGGGCGCGGTAGTCTTCCCCTATGTATCTGACCGGCGGAACCTCGGGCGTCTTCCAAGCAAACTGGTACGTGGCGGGCCCCGCCGACGGGAGCGCTTGCGTGATCATTGACCCGGGTCAGGATGCGGCCGAGGCGTGCCGGGCGGCGGTTGCGGCGTCCGGGCGGAGTGTGGCCGCAGTGCTGGCAACGCATGGGCACATCGACCATGTGGCGGATGCGGCGGCCCTGGCGGACGGCTACGGCGTCCCGCTGTTCATCCACGAAGCCGACCGCCCGTTCCTGGCCGACCCGGTCGCGGCGCTGACCCCCGACGCGGCGCCGGTTATCGCGGCCATGTTCCCGCACGGTCTTCGCCAGGCGCACGAGGTGCGCGAATACCCGCTGGACCAGGAGAGCGGGGCGGGTGGGCTCGGCATCGGCGGCTTGGAGTTCACGCTGGTGCATGCCCCGGGGCACACGCCCGGGTGTGTGCTGCTGGCGGTGGTCGGCGCAGCGGGCGGCCCGGCCGTCGTGTTCACGGGCGACGTGGTTTTCGCGGGCTCGATCGGGCGCACCGACTTCCAGGTAGGCGACGCGGCGGCGATGCGGCGGACCCTCCGTGAGCGGGTTTTGCCCCTGCCCGATGCCGCCGTCCTCCTGCCCGGCCACGGTCCCGCCAGCGACATGGCGCGTGAGCGCCTGACCAACCCGTACCTTCAGGCGGACTTCCTGGCGGGCTGACTGACCCGGCCTGATGGCGGGGTGATCAGCGAATTCACATCCAAGAGTGCCCGCATCAAGCCTATGGCGCGCTCCGGGCGCTGATGGGGCCGGCCGTCGCGCGCGGTGGCGGCATGGACTCAGCGCAGGGTTAGGCCATCGAGATCCGCGAAGGCTGCGTCAGCGGTGACCAGTGGAAGCGAGAGTGTGATCGCTTGCGCGGCGATGAGCCGGTCGAAGGGATCGCGGTTATCCCAGGCCAGCGAACCGGCCATGAGGGATTGCTCCGGGGTCAGGTCAGCGCTCCGGGCGCCGAGGCGCGTCACGGCCCGCCTCCAACCGGCCGGCCGCACCAGGTCAGCCGCTTCCGGCAGTTTGCCGATTCTGTGCTTGGTGGCGACCTCCATGGCCGTCGCCGCAGACACGATGATCTCGGTGGCGGGACGCGCCAACTCGGCGACTAGGTCACGCGGGAGGCGGTCCGGGGAGCCGATCAGCCACAAGAAGACGTGCGTGTCGATCAGGTATGTCACTCCCACCGCGCGATCTCCTCGGCTGGCAGCGGCTCGAAGAATGGGTGCTCCGGTGATATGTCGAAAGCTCCGAAGCCAAACTCTCTCCGCCTGGGCGGGCCAACGGGGACGAGCCTGACAACTGGCTTGCCCGCCCGCGCCACTATGACCTCTTCCCCCGCCTCCGCGAGCGCGATCAGCCTGGACAACCGAGTCTTTGCCTCAAGAGTGTTGACGACAGTGGCCATCCCACCAAACTAACGCTCGCCCACAGCTTGGTCAACCGCTTAGCTAACCCAGGTGGGCGGCGATCAGCCAGAT
>JAITJY010000219.1 GCA_031278675.1 Bifidobacteriaceae bacterium | reverse complement strand
GACAGCTCGGCTCAGGCGCAAAGGTCTCGGCTACATAGAGTGGCTCGGCTACATAGAGTGGCTAGTCCTGCTAATGGGCGCGAGCGCCCATTAGCCGCCAGCGGCGCCGGCGGCGCTGAGGCGCAGTGGGAGGGCAGCGGCTAGGTCGGCGCGGCGGCCGGAGGCGTGAACTTGGGCGGAGCGGACGGCATCGTGCCAGGGCAAACTGCCTGTTGCCAAGGCGAGCCAAACCTGAGGCGGCGCCTCCACCACCGCTGGGGGCGTACCGCGGGTGTGGCGCGGGCCGGGCATACACGAAACGGCGCCGAAGGGCGGGACGCGCACCTCAACGGAATTGCCGGGCAGGGCGGTGGCCAACTCGTCGAGGGTGAAACGGACAGCGGTGGCGGTCTCTGCGCGGCCGAGCGAGCTGCCCTCGGCCAGCCACCGATCAAGCGCGCGCCGGCCCTCATCCGGCGGGATTCTGCGGCGATGCGACACGAGCCCAACCTATCTCAATTTTCCCGAATGGCGATCGCCTAATAGGGTAGAAGGGAAGGGCAGTTGGCTTCCCCCAGGCGAGTGCCGCGAGGCAACTCAAAACGCAGGTCAGGCCGCTTTAGGGCGGTGGTCTTAGAGGGGAAGGAGGGCACCATGGACCCGCACGAGGCGCGTTTTGCGTGGTTTGGAGATGATTATCCTGCGCCGAGCCCCAGTGATGTTAATCACATTTTGGCTAATGCTGCGACGGATTCTCAGGCGGGTGGTTTGGTACAAAGCGAAACCCGCCAAAGTGTGGTTTGGCTGAGTCAGGCGCGCCAGTCATTCTTGCGGGGGGCGTCCCAGGCAGGCCACCGGCCGCTCCTGGTGTCCGATGGCCTCAGCGAACTGACCGAACCGATGCGCCAAGCCCTGCGCTATCACAGGGGCGGTTGGGCGGTACGCGGCGGCGATGGCGTGCTCCGCAACGGTCTGACCGGGCGCCGCATTGAGCAGGTGGCGGCCGCCTTGGACCTGAGTCCCGTCGAAAACCCTGACGATCTGGCGCTCGCCTACCTGCGGCCGCTCCGCGCCGACCATGCCCAGTTGATGGTCAGCCTCTCTATTCGGCATCCTCCAGGACCCGTTCCGCTCCCGGGGGAACCGATCGAAATCCTGACCGCCTACCTGACCGGGCGCGCGCCAGCCGCCTATGGCCGGTTTGAGCCAGCCATCGAGCCGTGGGACGCCGCCGAAATCGGGTGGCTCTGCGACCGCGATTATGCGCGCGGTGAGCAGCGCAGCGTTTTCATTGTGGCCGGATCGCCGCAGGCCCCGGCCTCGTTGGTGATGGCTGTTCAGCGCGGCCCTGATTACACCGAGGAACGCGTCGATGGGTTGATCTGTTTGGGTCGGCTCGGCCATTTGGACGTTGCGCAGCGCCTCGCCGGCGTGGACCAAGCCGTCGCCACCCTCACCCGCACCTGTGATGTGACCTTCGCTTTGGTCTCCACCAGACCCGGCAACCGGCGCCTAACCCAGATGCCCGTGATGCCGAACGCACCCGTCCCCCTCAACATTTTCCTAGGACAAGACCTGGTAGCCGGCCTGGGGGTCGATGTCGCCGCGACCAGGCGGCGGTTTAAGCGCGCAACCGCCTCGCCCGGGCGCGGTCTGGCCATCCCTCTGGAGACCGGCCCTGCCTCTGCTGCTCGCCTCCCGCAGTTGCTGCGGACGCTTGACTTTTCGCGCGCCACACCCGATATGGGCATCAGCCCTATTCAACTCCAGGCGGTGGAATATGCTGCCCGCTATTGACTGCGTCCCGGGGCACCGGCCCCGTCTATCAGCGATAATCGCCCGTGGGGCCCCTTGGCCGGGCAGTCCGGGGGTGAATCATGCCGCGTGACATTGCGATCATCACCCCTGCGCCCCTCGTCTTTGAGCACTGGCAGGCCGCCGCCGCAGCGGCGTCCGAGGCATCCGGCGGGCCGCATTCCCTGCTGGTCTGGCCTCCGAGCTGGCAGTTCACCGCCGTCTGCGAAGCGGACGTGACCACCATCAGCACGCCTGACCTCGGCACCGTCCTGACAGCCGCCGCTTCCCAACTTGCTCGCGAGCCGAGCGAACTGCGCCGCCTGATCCCCGAAACCGCTGACTTTCAGGGCGCCCAGACCTGGTGGACCGAAGCTTGGGCCCCGTGGGGTCCCGGCGGAGCCGCCGGCGTGTCGATGGCCCGCGCATTAGCAGCCTCCCTGGGCGGCATAGCCCAAGCGGCCGAAGGCGGCTAACTTCAGCCCATCAGCGCCCTTGTGGGCGCTCGGGCCCAATCGGTGGGCTTCGCGCACGCCCGCGCCCGGCGGCCCTTGGCCGCGCCCCGGCCAGGCCGTTGGCTAGGCCCCGCTGAGGTCCCTCGCCTCGGCGTCGCGGACCGCTTTGAGCGCCTTGCGGCTCGCCAGAGTTTGCGCCGCAGCGGCTACCGCCGCGACAGCCGCAGCAAAAATAGTGACCTGGATGGTCGATGCCGCCAAATCATCCGGGTCGGTCGGCGCCGGCCGCCCAGCAACTATCCGCCAAACCAGTCTGACCAGTCTGGTCGCCACAATTCCTGCCACCACTGAGGCCAACGTGGTGTAGACCCATGTTGCAAGCTTCATACCGACCAAGGGTACTTGGCGCAGCCGGGTTGTTCGGTCGGTGGGGGCAGTTTGGCAGCTTTTTGCCGCCGGCCAAGCCCCCGAGCCCTGCCCGCCACGCGCCGCACAACCCCCTGACCCGGGACGATGCCGTAGGGCTGGGGCACGGCATCGGGCCTCGAGTGGTCAAACTGGCCGAACCGGGAGCCGGGGGCGGTGTCCGGGGGGCTCTGTCGGAGCACGATGCCGCCGGCCAAGCCGCCGAGCCCTGCCCGCTACTCCCCGCGCAACCCGCTGACCGGGGACGATGCCGTTGGGCTGGGGCACGGCATCGGGCATCGAGTGGTCAAACTGGCCGAGCCGGGAGCCGGGCTGGGGTAAAGTCTTGGGGGTAACGACAGGGGAGCCAACCGGGCTTGTCTCGCGACGAGCCGCGCGGCTGAGAGTGTCCTACGCGGCTATGGCGCGCGGGGCAGACCCTCGAACCTGAACCGGGTAATGCCGGCGCAGGAAGTCGGGAATCTCCGTCCAATGCGCTGACCGGCGCGGCGGACGCCCTTTAATTCAATGAATGAAGGAATGCGATGTTTGTTCGATTGAATAACGGGTGCCCGGGGCGGCTATGGCTTATTGGGCTGCTGGTTGGAGGGTTGACGCTGGGCCTCGTCGGGTGCGGGACGGGCGCCGGCTCGGGGGAGGCAGGCGCGGGTACGGGCTCAGGTGGCGCGGGTGGGGGCAACGCGAGCGGGCAAGGGGATGCGGGCGCGGCGGGCACC
>JAITJY010000179.1 GCA_031278675.1 Bifidobacteriaceae bacterium | reverse complement strand
CCCGAACCGCCCCACCGTCCACAAGACACCGAGACCGAAATGTCCACAAGACACCGAGACACAACTGTCCACAAGATAGTGATACACAACCGCCCACAAGACACCGAGACAACACAGAGCCGAAACCGCCCCTTGCGGGCAACTTGGCCACCCGCGCGCCAACCCCGCCCCAACCGCCGACCCCGCGACCAGGGACGACGCCGGGAAGCGGGCGGACGGCATCGGGCGTCTGGTGGCCAAACTGACCACAACGAGCCGAAACCGGCCCTTGCGGGCAACTTGGCCACCCGCGCGCTGGGACGGCACCGGCCGCCGACCCCTCGACCAGGGACGACGCCGGGAAGGGCGGGGATCATGACATAATGTAATAACAATCACCTCGAAACACCGCAGCGGAGCGACCAGATGAGCGCCAACCCAATTCCCCACATCCGGATCGACCGCGACTCGCCGGTCCCGCTCTACCACCAGGTCGCGACCCAGATCGAGGCCGCGATCCGGTCCGGGGAACTGAGCGTGGGAGCCTGGCTGGACAACGAGATCGACTTGGCCAGCCGGCTCGGGGTCTCCCGCCCCACCATGCGCCAAGCCATCGCCAAGCTGGTGGAAGCTGGCTTGCTGGTCCGCAGACGCGGCATCGGCACTCGGGTTGTGACCGACTCAATCACCCGGCCCGTGGCGCTGACCAGCCTATACAACGACCTGAAGGACGCCGGCCTGGATGTCGCAACGACCGTCCAATCATTCCGGCAGGTGACCGCCGCAGACGAACTGGCGGACCGGTTCGGCACCGGCGCGAGACTGCTGGAAATCCGCCGTCTGCGGGGAGTGGCCCACGGCCCCATCGCGCTGATGCTGAACTGGATCCCCGCCTCGTTCACCAGCGTGACGGCCGAGAGCCTGGTCAGCGGCGGCCTCTACGACCTTATGCGCCAGGCCGGCGCCGAACTCAAAGTCGCCCAGCAATGGATCGGCGCGCGGGCCGCGACCGCGGCCGAGGCGGAACTGCTCGGCACCGCGAAAGGCGCGGCTTGCCTGACCATGAAGCGCCGCACTTACGACCCGATCGGCAATCTGCTTGAGCTCGGCGACCATATATATCGCGGCGACCGCTACCAATACTCGTCCACCTTGACAGCCCACTGACGGCCCGGGCGGGACGGGCGCCGGGCGGGACGGGCGCCGGGCGCCCGCGGCGGCCTGGCGGCGCAGGTCAGCGGGGGCGGCGGGGGCGGCGCCCCTCAGCGGTTGAAGGTGGTCCGGCCGACGGCGGGGGCGACCGCCTCCCAAGCTCCGTTGGCCTGCGAGGCCAACGCGGCCGCCACAATCCGGGCTGTCGCCAGGGCGTCCGCCACCGAGGCGGACAACTGCTGGCCGGTCGCCACCGAACGGACAAACCGCGCGCCCTCGATCACCTTGAGGTCGTCGAAGGACAAGCCCATGCCCGCACCGGGCTGGAAGCGGGCGAAATCACCGAACTGCGCGTCGGCCAACCGGCGGGTGTAACCGTAGTCGCGAGCGCCCGGCGCCGCGCAGACCTCCAACTCGTTCATGCGCTCGAAGTTCCAGCGCAGCGCGCCCTCAGTGCCGTGGACCTCGATGCCATAGTCGCAGCGGGCGCCAATCCCGACCCGGGTCGATTCGAAGGTGCCGACCACGCCGCCGCCAAAGCGGGCCAGCACGGCCGCGTAATCCTCGTTCTCGACCGGGGCCAAGGGGGCGTCATCGGACACCGCGACATTGTGGCCGGTGCCCTCGCCCGCCAACGGCCGTTGCGCGATGAACGTCTCCGTCAGCGCGCAAACCGCCGCCACCGGCGCTCCGACCAGGTATTGCGCCAGGTCAAAGCCATGCGACAGCAAGTCCCCCAAGACTCCGCTGCCAGCCTTGGCGCGCTCGAAGCGCCAGGTGCGGGGGCCGCGCGGGTCAGCCGAATAATCGGCGTTGAGTTTGCAATGGACATTGGTGACCCGGCCCAGCGCGCCCTGGCGGATCAGCCGCTGGGCGTATTCGATGGCCGGGGCGTGCCGGTAGCTGAAGCCGACCCCGGTGACAAGGCCAGCGGCGTCGGCGGCGGCGACCACATCGGCGGCCTCCGCAGCCGTCACGCCCATCGGCTTCTCAATCCAGAACGGCTTGCCCGCCTTGGCCGCGGCGACGGCGAAGTCGCGGTGCAGGAAGTTGGGCGCGCAAATGCTGACCGCGTCCACGCCGGGGTGGGCCAGCACGTCGCGGTAGTCGGCCGTCGCCTCGCGGTAGCCGAACTGCCGCTGCGCCGCCGCTGTGTTCTCCGCCACCGGGTCCGCCACTATGACAAGGTCGGGGCGGAGGCGCCAATCGGCGTATTTGTCCGGTATGGCGAGGTAGGCCCGCGAGTGCAGGCGCCCCATCCAACCAGCGGAAATGAGGCCCACCCCGATTCGCTGGGGGTTGTTCTCAGTCATCGGTCAAAGCTCCTTCAAGGTCAGAGTTGGGTCTTGGTTTGAGTTGGGCGGGCTGGCCGGCCGGGCCGTCAGCGCGGAATCCGGCCGGGCCGTCAGCGCGGAATCCGCCCGGGCCGTCAGCGCGGAATCCGGCCGGAGGCGAAGTTCCACTCGATCTGCTCAAGCGATTTGCCTTTGGTCTCTGGCAGGTAGCGCAGGCCCCAGGCCAGGCCTGCCAGCCCAAGCGCCGCGAACAGGAAGAATGTCTTCGAGATGCCGATCCCGCCGGCCGAGACCAGATAGGGGAAGGTCAGCGTGATGCAGAAGTTCGCCACCCACATGCAGGCCACGGCCGTGCCCATAGCCAGGCCGCGCAGACGGTTGGGGAAGACCTCCGCCAGCAGGCACCAGGTGGCCGGCCCCACGGCGCCTTGCATGAAAGCCAGGAAGGTGACCGTCAAGCACAGCACGATATACGCCTTGACCTGCGAGTCCGTCATCATATTGGCGACCAGCCCGATGCCGATGTGGGCGCAGGTTGTCCCGCCCAGTCCCACCAGCACCATGCGGCGGCGGCCGACGTGCCCCAGCAGCCAGATCGCCACGCACATCGCGGCGACAGACATCAGGCCGTTGGCGGTGTTGGCCACAATCGCCGCGTCCATCGCCAGGCCCGAGCGGGCGATGATCTGGGTGCCGTAGTACATGACGGAGTTGACGCCGGTGATCTGGTTGATGACGGCGATGCCGACCCCGATGAGCAGGCAGCGTCTAACCCAGGGGACCTTGAGATCGCGCCAACAGGCCCGCTGACCAGCAGATTCACGTTCTTCATTGTGCACGATGCCGTCCAGCTCAGACCGCGCAGCGCCCGGCGGCCGGACAGATTCCAGCACCCGCAGGGCCTCGTCTTCCCGACCGCGCAAGGCCAGCCAGCGCGGCGACTCCGGCATCACTTTGACGCCCACCCAGAGCGCGATGGCCGGGATGATCGCCATCGCCAGCATGATCCGCCAGACCGATTCCGACTCGCCCAGCGTCCGCGCGATCACCGCGTTCGACACGAAGGCGGCGAATTGGCCGCTCACAATCATCAATTCGTTGCGGGTGACAAGGCGCCCGCGCCGGTTGGCGGGCGAAATCTCCGCCAGGTAGGACGGCACCGTGACTGACGCCCCGCCCACGCCCAGGCCCAGCACAATCCGCGCCAGCGTCATGATGTAGCGGTCCGGCGCCAGAGCGCAGCCGGCCGCCGCCAGCGTGAACAGGACGGCCAGCATCAGAATTGTCTTGCGCCGCCCGATCCGGTCCGCCATCCGCCCGCCGAACAGCGCCCCGACCGCCGCGCCGGCGATCAGCGAAGCCGTCACCACGCCCTGCCAAACCGCGTCCAGGCCCAGTTGCCCCGGACTGGCCATGTAGGGCAGGGCGCCGTTGATCACGCCGGTGTCAAAACCGAACAGGAGGCCCCCAAAGGTGCACACCAGCACGGCCGTCCGCAGCGTTGATAGATATGCCATGTCCGATGGCGTCCGGCCGTCCGCCGTTTCGAGCTCACTTTGCGAAACTGCCATAGTCTTGCTTCCCCCGTAGCATCATTGGTTTGGTTGGTCGCCCCGCCCGCCGGCTGGCGGGCGGCAGCTTAGAGCTGTGTCCCCGGCATCACGGCGCGGGCACCAGCACGTCTCGGACCAGCGCGTCCAGGCGCGCGTCCGCGTCTAAGAATTGGCGCAGAGTCTTGCTGGTTGGCCCGAACGATTCGAACTCGGCCGGGCTCAGCCCATCTGGTTCCCAGGCCCGGCGGAACTCCGGCACGCGGTCCAGCAAGGCGCCCAAGACGGCGGGATTGACCGGCTGGTCCATCCGCGCCGGCAGGGCCAATTCGTTGTCGTTGATCAGCCTCTGCCAGGCGAACGGAGGCGAGACCACGACGTCGCCGCCGACGAACTCAGTCAGGTGCATGACGTTGCGGAAGGCGGCCGAGAGCAGCCGGGCGCGCAGCCCGAGGCGCTGGAACTCGGCATAGGCGTTCTTGAAGGCCGCCACCCCGGCCCATTCGAGCCAGCCCGGGTCGATGGCGATGC
>JAITJY010000068.1 GCA_031278675.1 Bifidobacteriaceae bacterium | reverse complement strand
TGGACTTGACTGCTGGCGACCTCAAGGGCTTGGTGGAAGATTTCAAGGCGATCGTCGCCGGCCAAACCGGTGCGGCGTTCCCGCAAGACCCGCGCCAACAGGTAGACGCGGCCGTGGTGGCGGTGTTCAACTCGTGGAACACGGACCGGGCGCAACTCTACCGGCGGCGCGAACGCATCTCGGATGAACTGGGCACGGCGGTCAACGTGCAAACCATGGTGTTCGGCAACCTGGGGCCGGACTCTGGCACCGGGGTCGCCTTCACGCGGGACCCGGCCAGCGGCCACTGCGGCGCTTACGGGGATTACCTGCCGAACGCCCAAGGCGAAGACGTGGTCGCGGGCATCCGCAACACGCTGTCGTTGGACGACATGGCGAAGATTGACCGCGCCAGCTATGACAAGTTGCGCGAAATCATGACCACCCTCGAAAACCACTACTGCGACCTGTGTGACATCGAGTTCACGGTAGAGCGCGGCAAGCTATGGATGTTGCAGACCAGGGTCGGCAAGCGGACCGCTGCGGCGGCGTTCAAGATCGCTGTCCAGTTGTTCCAAGAGGGCCTGATCACCATGGATACGGCGCTCAGCCGCGTCACCGGGGCGCAGTTAAGCAACCTGATGTTCCCGCAGTTTGACCCGAACGCGCCTAAACATCTCCTGACCAGGGCTATGGCGGCCTCGCCGGGCGCGGCGGTAGGTCAAGCGGTGTTCGACTCGAAGACCGCTCAGGAATGGAAGGCGCTAGGCCGGACAGTCATTTTGGTGCGGCGCGAAACCAACCCGGATGATCTGGGCGGGATGATCGCCTCGGTCGGGATCTTGACGGCGCGCGGTGGCAAGACATCTCACGCGGCGGTGGTGGCGCGGGGCATGGGCACCACCTGCGTGGTTGGCGCCGACGCGCTGGACGTTGACCCGGTGGAGCGGGTCTTCAAGGTGACCGGGAGCGGGCCGGCGGCAGGCACGGTGGTCGCGGAAGGCGAGGTGATCGCCATCGACGGCACCACGGGTGAGGTCTTCCTGGGAGATGTGCCGGTGGTCGCTTCGCCGGTGTTCGAATACCTGGACGAAGGGTTGCCGAAGGCCCTGAGCACGGTCGGCGATTCGGGTTCTGCGGCGGATCTTGTCGTCTCGGTCCACCACATCATGGCGCACGCCGACAGCGTCCGGCGGCTCAAAGTGCGCGCCAACGCCGACACGGGTGAGGATGCAGAGCGGGCGCGCCGGCTCGGGGCTCAGGGGATTGGCCTGTGCCGCACGGAGCATCAGTTCTTAGGGGACCGCCGCAAGCTGATCGAACGGCTGATCCTGGCCCAGGACCCGGTATCTCGCAAGGCCGCCCTCGATGCGCTGCTCCCGCTACAGCGCCAGGACTTCATTGAATTGTTCACGGCGATGGATGGACTGGTCACCACTGTCAGGCTGATTGATCCGCCACTCCACGAGTTCCTCCCGGACCTGACGGCTCTGTCGGTTTCGGTGGCTCGCCGTGAGGCGCTGGGTCAAGCAGTCACGGCGGCTGAAGCCGAGCTTCTGGCCGCAGTGGAGCGGTCGCATGAAGCGAACCCCATGCTGGGCACCCGTGGGGTGCGGCTGGGCCTCCTGGTGCCGGGGCTGTTCGCGCTGCAGGTCAGGGCCATTGCTCAAGCGACGGCTCAGCTAATCCGTGAGCATTACGACCCGCGGCCTGAGATCATGGTCCCGCTGGTCGCCAGTTACCGCGAGCTGGATTTGGTGCGGGACGAAGCAGAGCGGATCATCAAGGAGGTCAGCGCCGAGGAAGGCGAGGAGCTTTCGATCCCGATCGGTTGCATGATCGAGTTGCCGCGTGCGGCCGTGACCGCTCATGAGATTGCGCGCGCCGCAGAGTTCTTCTCCTTCGGTACGAATGATCTGACCCAGACCGTGTGGGGCTTTTCCAGGGATGATGTCGAGGGCGGCTTCTTCGGCCGGTACATGGAGTTGGGGATCTTCGACGTCTCGCCGTTCGAGACCATTGATGTTCACGGCGTGGGCACATTGGTCCGCGAAGCGGTCCGCCGTGGCCGTACCACCCGCCCGGAGATTCATCTCGGGGTGTGTGGTGAGCACGGCGGCGACCCGGATTCCATCCACTTCTTCAATCAGGTCGGCTTGGATTATGTGTCCTGCTCGCCGTTCCGCGTGCCGATCGCCCGCTTGGAGGCCGGCCGCGCAGCGGTCGCGGTGGAAGAGGGTTCGTCCACGGCGTGAGCCGGGTCCCAGCGGCCATCCCATGTATGGTCCCGTTCCCCCACGTCAGGCCCTTTCGCGTGGCCGGGGGGACGGGATGGTGCGGCGTTTGGACGATGCCGCCTGGTTACGCCAGAGGTCCGCGCGCCGCTGGTGGGGACGGGATTGTCCGTATGCGTGTATGATGCGCTGCGGGCTTACGCGCGGGGGGCGCTCTTAGGGGAGGGCGCGGGCCACGGGTCGGCTTCGAGCGGTTCGAGGATCGCGGCTAGGGTGTCCGCTGTGGTGGCGCGCTGCGGGATGGTTGTTGCTTGAAGGAGTTCGGCTTCGCGGCGGACAAGGCCCGCCATGGCGCCGTCGACGCGGGCCCGGCCGGCCTCGGTCAACCGGACGCGCGTGGAGCGAGCATCGACCGGATCGCCGTGGCGTTCTACCAAGGCGGCGGCTTCGAGCCGGTCAATTCGGTTGGTCATGGTGCCGGAGGAAACCAGCATTTGGGCTGACATCTGGCCAGGTTTGAGTTCATAAGGCGGGCCTGACCGGCGGAGTTCGGCCAGGACGTCAAACTCCCAGCCTTCGAGTTCCCAGTTCTTGAACACCCAGGCGCGCACCTGGTCGAGGTATTTGGCAAGCCGGGTGACGCGGGAAAACACTTCGAGTGGTCTGGCATCAAGGTCGGGCCGCTCGCGGCCCCAGGCCTGGATCACTTGGGCAGTTGCATCATGGTGGGCCGGCTCATGAGCCGGGCGGGAAGAAGCGGACACGCCTCACACACTACCGAGATTTGTCTCGGTACCCAGGGTTTGAAGGTGAGGTGTCCGTTCCATGCCGCGCAGCCCGTTCCAGCCGAGGTTGGTCAGATGCGCCGCGACCGTTGCCTTGTCCGGTTCTTTGGCTTCTAGCCACCATTGGCCGGTGAAAGCGATCATCCCGACCAACATCTGGGCATAAAGTGTGGCTGTTTGCGGATCCAGGTCATGAGCTTCGAATTGGGCGCTGAGCAGGTCTTCGACATTGCCCGCAATGTCGCCCAACATGGAGTTGAACGGACCGGTGGCCTGCGCCACCGGCGAATCGCGGACCAGGATCCTAAAACCGTCTTCGGCTTCCTCGATGTAGTCCAGCAGCGCCAAAGCGGTGCGCTCCACGATCCGTTTCGGGTGGTCACGCACGTTCAGGGCGGCGCTGAGCCGCCCGGATAATTCCTTGACTTCCCGGTCTACCACCACGGCATAGATGCCTTCTTTACCGCCGAAGTGTTCGTAGACAACCGGCTTGGATACCTCAGCACGAGCCGCAATCTCTTCGACGCTGGCCGGCTCAAAGCCTTTTTCAGCGAAGACGCTCCGCGCCACAGCGACTAGCTGTTCGCGCCGTTCATTGCTTGTCATCCGCGGTCGCGGGGAGTTTCCGGTTCGGCGTGCCACGGGTCTATTTTGCCCGATCCAGCGCCGAAACTCTGCCCCTAAAGCTCCGCCTCCAGGACTCGAACCTAGACCAAGGGCACCAAAAACCCGTGTGCTGCCGATTACACCAAAGCGGAAAGCGGTTACTAGTGTGCCACGTCTGGCGCCAAGACCCAATTACGTGCCCGGCGTCCCGTTCCCCCGGGCGGCTGCGGGTAGCCGGGCCGGCACGGAGATAACAGATGGACGATGACGTTGATCCGCAGCGTCCGTTCCCCCGGGCGGGCGCTGGGCCGGCGCGCGAGGCTAAGCTGTACGGGTAAACCCCTTCGAACCGGATGCGCTGGAGAGTTCGTATATGACCAAGCCCGCCGTGATTGTCCTGGCCGCCGGAGAAGGTACCCGAATGAAATCGGCTACACCCAAGGTGCTCCACGAGGTGGCGGGACGTTCG
>JAITJY010000047.1 GCA_031278675.1 Bifidobacteriaceae bacterium | reverse complement strand
GACCACGATCCGCCCGGCGGGCCTCCCGCCGGACACCCCGCCGCCCTGGCCGCCGCACCGCATCCCTGCCCCGTCCCCGGTTCCCCCGGCGGTTCGATCATGGGACACCACGCCCGCCCCGGCGGGCCTCCCGCCGCCGGGGCGCAGCGATGGGACCTGGGGGCGGCCCACTATGACGCAACGGGAAGCGGCATCGTACAACGGCAGATAAGCCGCCAACCGGTCAACGGCCGCCTGTCCCGCGACAAATGTGAAATCGTAAGCCTTGGTCTGTCCGGAAATCGACACGAATTTGTCGCTGTCGCCATGCATGATCGACACATGAACCAACTGCGGAAAAGCTAGGAGCGAGAAATTTGCGGCGTTATGGTTGACATAAAGGGCGAGGCGCGCTGCAGTCTTATCCAACACCAACTCGATGCTGGAATAATGCGAAATAGTGTACGCGGGCAGGCCGGATTCGCGGCGTATGGCCCGGACGGCCCGCGAATCCGTCCCTATTATCACCACCGGGTGAACTTTATGCAAGGCGCGCAGCGGCGCGAACCACGGGCGAAGCTGATAAAGACCCACCAAGGTGTCCGCAAAATAGACTATGACCTCCGCGTCGATCGGGTCTTGTTTGAGGCGCCGCTCGTCACCCCGCCCGTCCGGGATACCCTTCGGCAGCAGGCCCGATGCGCGCACCAGCCACACTGCGGCCTGCAACGCCCGAGCACCCAGGACGCGCGGCACCAAGGCCGAAGGCAATTCAGACATACTTCCGGGCCTCCTCGAAGAATCGCTCGGTGTAGTGGTCGCGTGGGATGTCACCCAAATAATAGGTCTCCAGTTCGGTTCTAACTGGGGCCAACGGGTCTTCGCCCCAGATGGCGTCCAAGGCGGCGGTCAGCGTGTGGGCTCCCGCAGGTGTGGACCCACCCGCCAGAGTGGATCCACCCGCCGGTGTGGACCCACCCGCCGGTGTGGACCCGCCCGCAGGGGAGGACCCACCCGCCGGAGTGGACCCGCCCGCCGGAGTGGACCCGCCCGCCGGGGTGTCCGGGTCCAGGCTGGCGTAATCCACCACATAGGCGCCCCGTGCCACCGGGAATTCCTCGACGAATCTGTCCGGCGGCGTGATGACTGCCAGCATGACCATCGGTTTTAGCGAAAAAAGATAGTCGTTGACGACGGATGAAACGTCGGAGACCAAGAAGTCCGACAGGTTGAAACAGTCGAACACCGATAGTTGAGTTTCGGCCCGCTCCCCATAGACGTGAGGCCGGCCGGTGGCGGCCGCATCTTTCGCGAGTAAGTCCACCACGGCATCGCGCGCCGCCGCCGTCCGGTGATGTTTATTCCAATAGGGGTGCGGCCGAAACACCACTGTGCAGCCACGGTTCAGCAGGGCCTGGACAATTGCCGGGCCCTGCGGCAGCGACGTGTAGTTGGAATCCTGGGTGTTGCCCCACCAAGTCGGCGCGTACAACGCGGTCGGTGGATGCAGTGCGCTCACTGGCCCGCGGGCCGGCGTGACCGCCGCCACCTGCGGCCGGCCCACAATCACAAAGAAATCGGGGGCCGTGGCGAGCCCCGCCGCCCCGAAACGGTCAATCGCCGCTTGGCCCGCCACAAAGTCCCTGTCGTAAGCCCGGAACACCGGCGAATAGGATGCGATCTTGTCGCTGTCGCCATGATTCAGCTGGATATGGTTAAGATGCGGATACCGCAACATGTGGTCATTCAAAATGGCGGTATTGACATAGAAAACCGTTTTCAGCGACGGACTTAAGGCGTCTTCGACGGCATCGAGCCCCACCCGGTGCAACACCGGAATATTGAAACGCTGCGTGACCTCGGTGAAATTCTCGGCGGTACGGGTGATGATAAAAAACGGCGGCCCCAGCGCCCGCAAGTAATCTATCCACATGGTCAATTGGTGGACCGAACCCGGCGCCGCCTGCCAGTGGACCGCAAACACCGGCTGCAATTCTTCCCAAATGCGCGGCAGGCGCGCGTTGAACCGCAACCGCCGGATCGCGAACAACGCCATATCAGCCAACGCGATCACGTTGAACAAGACCGCCACCAAGGCCACCGCCAATTCGACGGGCAACAGGTGGCGCCCCAGCGCCGTGACCACCGCCGTCGCCAGCAGGTTGGCCCAAAACACCATGTCCGGCGGCAGATGGGTGCTGCGGGTCCGCACACCCGGGAAGTGCGCCGCATACGGGAAGCTTTGGGCCGCGAACGCCTTCGCCACCGGCTCGGCCAGCAGGCACGCCGCCACCATGGCCGCCGCCAGGATGTGGGGTGCGCTGGCGCCGCGCACGGGATGCACCCCGAACACCGCATAGACCAGGGTCAGCCGCGCGAGGACATAATTGCCGGGGAGTGTGTTCGCGGCCGTCGTCATCTTGCGGAAGCCGAGCCCGGCGACCAGCAAACAAATCCCGACCGACAGCGCGGTCATCGCCGCCGCACCCGGCCGGTACCACGCCGCCACCGCTGTGATCAGCGCCGCCGCGTTCAGTACCAGCAGCGGCAGTTCCAAACCCCAGATGATGTTCTTCAGCGGCACATCCGGCATAAAGGAGGGCCGGTTCATGGCGCCTGGGATGCGTCCGGCCACCGCGCCGGCTCCCGGGCGGGCGGCACCGAGCCCGAGGGGCTGGGTTGCGGTGTGGTCGGCTCCGGGCTCGGTTCGGCGGTAGGGCTGGGGGGCGGTTCGGTGGGCGTGGGCGTTTCCGTCGGTTCGGTGGGCGATGCCGTCGGCGACGCACTCGGCTCGGCCGTCGGGGTGGGCGCCTGGCTCGGTTCGACCGATGGGGTTGGTGTGTACGGAGCCGGCCGCTGTGGTTTGGCGCGATCCTTCGGGCGTTCGGGGAACTCGATGACCTCCGAGTCGCCCAGACCGATTTTCATGATGTCCACCCACAACCGCGCCGGCGGCCCGCCGCCTTGGATCACCGTGTTCTCCCCGAACGGTTCGATCGGGACCACCTCACCGTTCTCGCCCTCCTGGTAGTAGGCCACGGCGGTGGCGAGTTGTGGCACGTAGCCGCAGAACCAGGCCGATTGGTTGTGTTCGGATGTCCCGGTCTTCCCTGCGGCGGGGCGGTCCAGCGCTTGGGCTTCGCGACCCGTCCCATATTCCACCACGCGGGTCAGCGCATAGGTCAGTTCCGCCATCGTATCCTCGGAAAAAACCTGGACGCCATCGTTCCGGCCCGAATAGACCTCATTGCCGGCGGGACTGACGGCGGATTCGACGATATACGTGTCGTGCCGTTTACCTTGGGCGGCGAAGGTGGCATAGACCCGGGCCATGTCAATTGCATGCACGGAAGCGGTGCCTAGCACGTTGGCCAGATCATCGGTCAGGTCCGTCGTTGCGGCCGGAATCCCTGCCGCAATCGCTGCCTGTTTCGTCGTGGCCCCGCCGATCTGCTCATTGAGCTGCGCATAAACCGTGTTGACCGAACTTTGAGTGGCCCGCAACAAGTCGATTGTGCCGTATTGGGAATTGCCGGCGTTGTGCACCGTCCAGTCGGCTATCTTGATTGGGGATTTTCCGGAGAAAGTTTCCTCTAATGAGATGCCTTGTTCCAGTGCGGCCGCCAGGGTGATCGGCTTGAAGGTTGATCCGGCCTGGGCAAAGTCCTGGGTGGCTGCGTTCTGTTGGCGGACCAGGTAGTCGTCACCGGCGTAGATCATTTTGATTGCGCCACTCGCGGGGTCAATCGAAGCCACTGCGATGTGTAGCCCGGTCGGGGCGCCGGCCAACGCCTCTTGGGCCGTCGCCACCACGGAGGCCTGGATTGCCGGGTCCACGGTGGTGGTGATCTTCAGCCCGGCACTGCCGATCTGGGATTCGGTCAACCCGCCCTTGGTGAGGAGTTCTTGCCGCACCATTTCCAGGAGGTAGCCTTGGGGACCGGCGTAAGTCTCCGGTACCTCATAAGGGAACCATTCCGGGAAGACCAGTTCGGCCCGCTCCACTGCCGCCAGGGTGCCCATCTTTTCCATCCCGTCCAGCACGTAGTTCCACCGTTCCGTCGCTGCGGTCAGTTTGGCTTCCGGGTCATAGTTGGACGGCGCCGGGATCACTCCGGCCAACAACGCGGCCTCGGATAAAGTGAGGTCTTTGGCGTCCTTGTGGTAATAGGCTTGGGCGGCCGCCTGGATGCCGAAAGCACCGCGGCCAAAGTAGATGGTGTTCATGTAATCATCCAGGATGTCCTGTTTGTCTTTTTCCCGGGTGATTTTCAGCGCCAGCATCGCTTCTTTGAACTTGCCGGACAGTGAGGTGGTGGTTTTCCCGACCCAATACCGTTCAATGTATTGCTGGGTGATTGTCGAACCGCCTTGGCGGGCCCCGCCTTTCAGGTTGTTGTAGAACGCACGGGCCAATGCCAGGGGGTCTACTCCCGCATTTTCCCAAAATGTGCGGTCTTCTGCGGCGACCACCGCATCCTTGGCGTATTGCGGCAGGTCGGCAATGTTGATGATCTGGCGGTTCTGCACCTCGAACTTGCCCATCGGTGTGACACCGTCCGCGTAATAGACGGTCGAGGTCTGCGCCTGCGCGAAGTCCGCCGGCTCCGGCAGGTCGATCATGTTGTAGGCCAACAAGAAACCGCCAACCAGAGCGAAGCAGCCGGCCACAAAGCTCCACCACACGAACCGCCATGACGGCACCCAGCGGTGGAAACCGCGATATTGGCGGCGGGGGTAGTTAAAAAAGCCATAACGCGGCTTGCCGCGCCGCGTGTACCGCTTCGGCGCCCCGAGCGCCCGCTTGCCTCGCCGGCCACCACTCGGTGCCGGATCGGGGGCAACTCGCCTGAAGTGTGGCGCCGAGCCGCCGATCCCGTCCGGCAAGAAGTCGGCCCGGCCCAGTGCGCTAGCGGGAGGTTGTCCCAGGCCACGTGCCCGCGCGGAGACGCGCCGCGGCGCAACTGATCCGCTGGCGGTGACCGGCCGCGGGGCTGGACCCGCCTTGCGCCGCGGCGGCGTTGGTCCGTTCTTACCTGAAACCACGCATTAAGCCTCTCATGGGCTGCGGCTCACCCGCTCCTACCACCACGAAATCTCCTCGCAATCTGGCCAGAATCAACGCGCAACACAAGGGGAGTGATTCATTGTCTAGCAATCCGGTGAATAAACCGGATTGCTAGGCCAAGCCTGCGCTTGCCTTCCGCGTTTCCGCTGGTCAGCGTGCCGCCGCCCGGCGCGGGCAGGGCCGGAGTGTGGTTATTCACCACGCTCCTAGCTGGCGAAGTGGGTAGCCTAATTCATATCTACCTGCGTATTATGGTCGGTCATAGTCGCCGGATACCCAGCCGGCGCCCCCCAATCAGTTTCGACTAACCGGACCCGTCCGGTTAGTCGAGAGTTAGGTGAGAGCATGGTCAAGTGGTACCGGCGTCACCGCGGGTTGCTCAATTACATCCTGCGCCGCCTCGGTATCACCGTCCTGCTCGCCTTCGGCATCACGATCATCACGTTCCTGCTGGCCAATCTTGTGCCAAACGATCCGGTGGTCGCTGCGCTCGGTGAGGTGGCGGCATCGAACCCTGACCTGGTGGCCGCTTTCCGCGCCCAGTATGGCCTCGACAAGCCGCTGTACGTGCAGTATTGGATCTATCTGACCAATCTGCTCCGAGGCGATCTGGGCACCAGCTACATCACCCGCCACGCTGTGGCCGAGGATTTGTCAACCAACTTCCCGGCCACCATTGAACTGGCGCTGTTCACCATTGTTGGCGCCGCCATTATCGGCTTGTTCTTCGGGGTGGTGGCCGCTTACCGCAAAGGTAAGGCCTCTGACCAAATCCTCCGCGTGGTGTCGCTGATCGGCATCTCGGTGCCGAGCTTTTGGATCTCGATCTTGTCCTTCTACCTGTTCTATTTCCGGCTCCGTTGGGCACCCGGGTCCGGGCGGCTCTCGCCCGGCGCGCCGCCTCCGCAGCGGATCACTGGGCTCTACACCGTTGATGCGCTCCTGACCGGTGATTTCCAGACCTTCGTCGATGCCGCCGCTCACCTCATGCTGCCCGTGCTGGTTCTGACTTTATACGCCGTCGGCCTTCTGACCCGGTTTACTAGAACTAATGTTCTTGAGGTGCTCGACATGGAATACGTCCATGCCGCCACCGCGAAAGGACTCGCGGGGACCACGGTCCTGTTCAAATATGTGCTGCGCGGCGCAATGATCCCCATCCTGACGGTGGTGGGTGTGGTGTTCGGTGGGCTGCTGTCCGGCACCGTGCTGGTCGAATCGATCTTTTCCCGGCCCGGCCTGGGCTCCTATGCGTTCCGGGCCGCCATG
>JAITJY010000041.1 GCA_031278675.1 Bifidobacteriaceae bacterium | reverse complement strand
GTCACCAAGTTTGGGGGTGTCGGGTTTGGCTGGTGGTGGACGCGGCGTGGCGGGGGGCGGCATGGTTGTGACCATCGCCTGACTTTGACGGGCCGCCCGGCGCTTCAGCAAGAGATCCGCCGGGCGGCCGTCGCGCGTAAGAGGACGCGCTGTGTTGACCGTAAACCCAGACCCGTTGGT
The DNA here is from genome assembly GCA_031278675.1 of Bifidobacteriaceae bacterium. GTDB lineage: Bacteria > Actinomycetota > Actinomycetes > Actinomycetales > WQXJ01 > JAIRTF01. Next base: position 6,511 of record JAITJY010000041.1, on the reverse strand, counting down.
TGTCGAGGCCCAGCTCACGCCGGGGCGGACTGCGGGCTGAGGAGGGAGGTTAGGCGGGCTAGGTAGGTGGGGTCGTAGGTTACCGCCAGGGTTAGGTTGTCCGGGACGTAGTGGACATAGCCCCTGACCGCATCCGGGGCTATGCCACGGCTGCGGGCCAGCGCGGCCTGATAGAAACAGACCTGGCCGGCATGGCGCGGATCGACCTGGCCAGCGCGGCTGTGTTCCGTCTTCCAGTCGACTACCACCAAGTTCCCGGAACGATCCTCGAAGACCGCGTCGACGCGGGCCGCCACGGTATGACCCATGAAGTCGAGCACGACCGGCGCCTCGACCGCCCAGACGCGGTAAGCCCCACTCAACCAGTCGGAGGCGCGCCACGCATTCATCAAACGCTCGACGGCGGCGTCCACTGCGGCATCCGCCGACGCCGCAGCCAGTTCGGAGTCATCCAGTCTGCCCTGGTAGCCAACCTCGCCCGCATGGTGCGCCAATTCCAACGCCACACGAGCGTGGAACTGGGCACCAATTGCTGCCCCGCGGCTGGGCCGCCGTGGAATCGGGCGCCGGAGTTGGCTGGCCTGCGCCGCAGGCTCGTCTGCCAACGCGACCAGCGTGGTCGCGGCCATCTGCTCCGGCAGGGAAACCGTCGCCGCGTCCTGCGCCCGGCCCTCCTCCGCGAGCAACAGCGCGGCATCCAATGCCAACGGGTCGCCCAAGGCCGTCAGGTAGGCCACCGCATCATCCCTGGTCAAAGGGTTATTCGCGCCGCGCGCCCCGGCCAGGTCGCTCATCGCGGCCCTGACCGCATCGGCTGCTGCGTGCAACGCCGGACCCCGCACGCCGAGCGGGTCCGGTACGGGCCAGATTGGGAAGCTCTCCGCCGATGCCGCCGATGCCGCCGACGACAGGCCCGGCACACCGCCGACCGGCCCGTCACCGGGCGCAGCCGCAGCCGACGCCACCGCACCGCCGACCCGGGCTTCGCCACCCGCCGAGCCATCAATACCCGACACACCGCCGACCGGCACACCGCCGACCGGCCCGTCACCGGGCCCAGCCGGAGCCGACGCGACCGCGCCGCCAACTCGGGCTTCGCCACCCGCCGAGCCATCAATACCCGGCACGCCGCCGGCCGGCCCGTCACCGGGCGCAGCCGGAGCCGACGCGACAGCGCTGCCCGGATCGTGGCCGGAGGCCGGCGGGGCCGGCGCGGCGGCCCAGACTTCTGGGGTTACTAGGGGGCTACCGGCGTGGCCGTCGGTCAGTTCCCTCAGGAACTGTGACGGCGGTTGCGGGGTTTTTCTGCCCCCGGCGAGCCAGCTACCGGTCAGCAGAAGATGCGTCTTTGCCCTGGTCAGAGCCACATAGGCGAGACGCCGGTCCTCGGCCAGGGCATGCGCTCCAGCCCGACGCGAGAACTCGTCAAGTTGGACTTGCAACTCGACCACATCTGCGGCCGCCCAGTGGTTGAACTGCGGCAACTCTGAGCAGTCCAGCCGCAGCTCCCACGGCAGGCCGCCGGTTCCGCCAACCCGCTTATCCCCCGAGAGCCAAGCGCGGGCGGAGCGTGGAGCGTCGAGGGGCGGGGCGGCATCGTCCACCGGGGATGCCGCAGCGACGTCCGTGGCCTGATCAGCCGACTTGGCCCGGGCCTGTGCTTTGTCGAGGGGCGGGACGGCATCGTCCACCGGGGATGCCGAGGCGACGTCCGTGGCCTGATCAGCCGACTTGGCCCGGGCCTGTGCTTTGTCGAACGGCACGCTGGGCAGGGTGCCCTCGGCCAAGCCCGGCACCACGACCACGTCCCGCTCGAGGCCCTTGGCCGCGTGGATGGTGAGGACCTCGACCACGCCCACCTCTGCGATCTGGTTGGCTTTGCCCAAGCCGTCGCTGAGCCGCTCTTCGGCTTCCAGCCAGCCGATAAACCCGCCCAGGGTTGCTCCGTCCTGCCCCCGCGCATAGTTGTGCGCCTCGCTGACCAGCCGGTCTATCTGGGCCCGGCCTCCCGCTCCGCCTTTCGCCAGGAGATCTATGTCGAGCCCCAGCGCTCGTTCCGCAGCCAACACCAGTTCCGGCAACATCAAATAGGACGATGCCGTCCGGATCCGCCCCAGCGCCTCGCCCAGACGGGTCAGCCGTGCGGCGCCGGGGCGGCTTAGTCCGGTCTCGGCCGCATCTAGCGAACCGCGTGCTAGACCGTCCACCAGGTCGAGGGGGACGAGTTCAGTGCCGTTAGGCGCCGCGCGGGCGGCGGTGCGCGCGAGTGCGTTCAGATCGGCAATCCCTAGGCCCAGCCGGGGCGATGCGGCCAACCGCATGAATGCGTCTCCCCTGGTCAGGTCCTGGCTGGCGGCTAACGCCGCGACCACATCGCGGACTTCGGGGACTTCGAGCAGGCCGCCGCCTTGCACCAACCGGCACGGCAGGCCAGCTTCTTCGAGCGCTGCGGCGATGGCCTGGCCGGCGCTCTTGGTCCGGACCAAGACGCAGGCTGACCGCAGTTCGCCTGCGGCATTGAGTTGCCCGGCCCATTGTTCGCGGAGAAAACCCGCAATGTAGTCGGCTTCTTCCGCTTCGGTTGTGAAATAGGCGGCCCGGAGATCGCCGGGGCCGGCGTCGGGTCTTGGCTGCAGGCGCGGCAACACGAATGCTCCTCCGTTGCTGAGGCGTCTGGCCAGTGACTCCGTTAGTTCCTCGCGGAGCGGATCGGCGATCAGGTTGGCCGCATCAAGAATGGCGTGATCATTGCGCCGAGCCACGCTCAAGGTCAATACGCTGGGCGCAGCTGTCCCCTGGGCGGCGGCTACGGCGGTGTTTGGCCTGGTCGCCCCGCTCGCGTCAGTACTGTCCGAAAGGGTGACGGCTGGTGCAGGCTGGTCACTGGGGCTCGCGAAGGCCTCCAGGAACTGGGGCAACGACCCGGCTGAGGCTCCGCGCCAGCCGTAGATCGCCTGGTTCGGATCACCCACGGCCATCACGGGGGTGTTCCTGAACAGCGCTGACAAGAAGCGGATCTGGAGGACGGAGGTGTCCTGGAACTCATCCAACAAGACGGCTTTGTAGGCGGCGCGTTCGGCGGCGGCCGCCGCCGAGCCATCCTGGGCGGCTATCCGGCCGGCCCAGGCGAGTTGGTCGGCGAAGTCCATCGCGTTGGCGCAAGCTTTGCTGGCGGCGTATTGGCTGATCAGACCGCCAGCCCAGAGTTTCGCGGAGAGTTGACTGATCGCGCTCTTGATGGCTGGCGGCTTGGCGCTTTTCTTCCGGCCGCTCGCGCCGATCCCTGCGGGTTTGTTGTCCAGGTCTTCGATGATCGCTTCGACCTTACGGGTGAACTGCGCACCGGTGACCAGGTTGTCCGAGCATTGGTTGGCCATGTCCAGCAACTCTCGGGTCAACGTGTCGGCCGATGGTCGCGGGTCCGGATTGCCGTCCCAGGCTTCGACTAGCTGGTGGGCCAGTTCCCACTTTTGGGCTTCGGTCAAGACCCTGGCGTCCGGGTTGAGCCCGAGTTGTAGGCCGTAGTTGCGCACAATTCCAGCGGCGTAGGCGTTGTAAGTGGAGATCACCGGCCAGCCTGCGTGTTCTCCGCCGCGCAGTGCGCCCGGTAGGGCGCCGAGCATGGCCCTGACCCGCTGGTTCAGTTCGGCGGCGGCCTTGCGGGTGAAGGTGAGGCCCAGGATCTGTTCGGGTTGGACCAGGCCGTTGGCCACCAGGTAGACGGTGCGCAGTGCCATGACGAAGGTCTTGCCGGACCCGGCGCCGGCCACGACCAGGCTGGAGGCCAACGGCGAACCAATCACCTGGGCCTGTTCTTCAGTTAGGAGGATTCGTTGGCTGGGCCGGATGGTCCGGCTGACCTGGTCAGCTAGTCCTTGGGGAGTGAACTGGGCGGTCATGGCGTCACCTGCTTGCCTTGGTTTAGCGCTGGGCATGACCCAATCACGGCGCAGTTGGCGCAGGTTCGTGGGCTGGGGTGCGCCTCGAACCATGAGCGTCCCACTGTTGTGCGGCAGTCTGCCAGGAACTGGTCCAACCAGGGCTCGGCCGAATTGAGCGCGGACTGGTGTAGTTGTTTGACTTGGCCGCGTACGACGTGATCCAGGTAGACCAGTTTGGCTCCGTCGGCCTCGGTGGGTGCGAAACCTTCCACTAGGCCAGCGGCCAAGGCGGCCTGGTAGGCCCCGAGTTGCGGATTCCGCTTGGCGCTTTGCGCCGTTGGCACTGAGGCGCCTGTCTTGAAGTCCACCACCTGGGTGGCTCCGGTCGCATCCCGCTCAATGCGGTCCACCTTGCCTCGCAAGGCGACCGGCAAGCCCCGGCGAGGTTCCCCGGGCTGCGCCCCAAGCCCTGCCCCAAGCTCCGCCCCCGGCCCGGCCCCAAGCTCCGCCCCCGGCCCGGCCCCGGCCTGCTCACCAGACTGTTTCCCAGACCGCGTTCCAGATTGTTCCCCGGGCTGTTCGCCGGCCCGCTCCCCGGGCCGGTTCGGCCCCCACCCAAACCGGGCTTCAACGGCGACATAGGCCAAGTCACGGCATCCGTCAAGGTAGGACGCCAGGTTCTGGACCATGTTGCGGGCCCGCAGCGCGAGTCCGCGGTTGGTGTAGTTGTCTTCCAGACCAAGCTCACTCCAGCGCTCTTCGAGCCGCCGCGTGAGTTCCCCTTTGAGGCCGTCCAATCGCGGATACTGCGACAGTTGTTCGGGCGTCCCGAACTCTTCTGCCAGGCTGTGGATCAGTGTGCCGAGGTTCGCTGCGGCCCCAACCGCGACCGTCCCGCCGACGCGCCCCAGCGCCCAGCTAAGGGGGCAGTCCGCGAGCCGTTCCAACGCGGATGGGCTGAGCGTCGGCTCCCGCTCCGCCGGGAATAACGGTGCATCTGTGGACTGCGGTAACAGCCCTGGCCAGACCGCCGGGTCTGCGCCGTCAACACCGAGCGCGGCCAGGATCGCCAACACTGCTGCGGCGGACGCATCCGGCACCGCTGGCCGTTGTTCGTCCAAACCCGTTACCGGATCGCGCTCAGCTAAACTCCCCGGCGGCGCCTTCGCGGGAACCAACCTGGCCCGAGCCGCCGCGACCACACCGCGCAAGTCAAACGGGACCTGCCAGCCGCCGATGAGCGCATCACCCCCGCCCCCCAAACCAGCCGTAAGCCCGCCGACCAGACCTGCCGCAAGCCCGCCCGCATCCGGCGGCCCGCCCGCCAGCCATTCGAAGAACCGCGACGGCTGATCCTCATCATTGTCCACGGCGACCGCCAGTAGCTCGCGGCGCGCTCGGGTCGCAGCGAGCACCAGGAGCCGAGTCTCATCTTCCGCGACCGCCCGGCGCCGCTCCACCGGATCGAGCGCGGTCAGGCCGGCGCTGACCAGGTCCGCGAGTTGCCCCGCGCCGAGCAGCGTGTCGCGTAACCGCAGGTCAGGCCACACGCCTTCCTCCAAGCCGGCCAGCGCCACAACATCCCATTCGTGACCTACGGCGCCCGCCACAGTAGATACGGTCACTTTGCCGACCCTCGGCGCATGCGGTGCAATGGTGTCGCTCGGCACTTCCTGCGCCGCCAAATAGTCGAGGAATCCGCCCACGCCGGAGCCGGGCCGCCGCGCATCGTGCCGGTTGGCCGCCGCGAACAGAGCCAGCACCGCATCGAGGTCGCTGTCCGCGCGCACACCGGCGGGCCCGCCGCGCAACGCCATCTCCTGCCACGTTTCCCCTAGCCCGATGCCGTCCCACACAGCCCACAGCACCATCCCACTGGGCGCACCCCCAGTGTCCGCTTCGGCCCGACCGGCCGCCAGTGCCCGAGCCAACCTGTTCACACGATCCGCGATCCCGGGCGCCAACCCGTCCTCCCGCGCGGCGTCCAACAGCCCGGTCCAATCCACCAGGCGACGCACAGGCCACGCCCCGTCCGGCAACGCAGGCTCAGCGGCTAGACCACCTGCGCGGGGTTCGCCCAGCGATTGTTCTGCTGCGGCTGCGCCGCTCGCTGGGTTGAGGGCGCCGTCAGCCCCGGGGGCCCGGGTGGGGTCTGGCCCCGGAGGGGCCCCGCTGAGGACGCCGACCAGCAACTCGTCCGAGGTTGCTTCTAGCCCCCGGTGCGCCGCCGCCCGGACTAGTGCGCGGCGCAGGACCCGCAGTTCGGCGGCGTCTAGACCACCGATCACCGATGTCAGCAAGGTGACGGCGACCTGCGGCGTCAGCGCGGCCGGTTCGGCTGCGCTCCTCATTGCTTGGATCAGCGGTGCGACCGCCGCCTGGTCGGTGGACAGTACCTCGGACCCGGGCACATGCACCGGCACGCCTGCCCCGGTCAGGCTGGACCGTAGCTGGGCCACCTGTCCGCCGGTCCGGACCAGGACAGCCATCTGGTCCCACGGGACGGACCGGGCAATGTGAGCTTGGCGCAGGTACCGCGCGATCAGTCCGGCCGCTCCTGCGGCCGAAGCTGCGGTAGCTGTCAGCACCGCTCCCAGGCCGGTCGCCGGGTTGCCGGCGGCCGGCGCGGC
>JAITJY010000419.1 GCA_031278675.1 Bifidobacteriaceae bacterium | reverse complement strand
GGCGCCATCGGGCACTTGCAGGAGCTTGATTTCGGGTTTGGTCTGGTCGATGTAGAACTCTTGGCGGCCGAGCGCGGCCCCCTCATTGCCGGCCATGTCTGCGACGGTTGCGGCGAAGGCGAACCGGCCGTCGCTCGCGAACCGGAGCGAGGCGGTGTGTGTGTCGCCGGAAGAGTTCCATGCCCCAAGCTGCCAAGCGAAGTCTGCGACTGCTCCTTCCAGGCCGTTGGCCAGCGCTGATGTCTCTGTTAGCGCTAACCGGCTGGCCTGGAAATTGTGCTCTTGGACAGTGATTGTCGCGGTCCGCGCAGCGCCGTAGAAGTTCGAGTTGGTCGCTGCGTTGTTGTCATACGCGATCGAGATGACCGGCGGTGTCTTGTCCAACGTCCAGTCATCCAAGCGCAACACCGGCGCCAGCGAGTTGCCCGCCAGGTCGGTGGTGGCCAAGCTTTCCGACGCCGCCCGGTAGTCCGCGTCCTGCGTGTAGCTGACGGTCGCCCGGTACGTCCAGTTGGCAGTGTCACCGACTTGAGTCCAGCCCGATGCCGCGCCCCCAGTTGTGATATCGGTGCGCGATGCCGTGACGTTACGATCCTGCACCACGAACGTTGCTATCCGGTCATTGCGGTAATAGGTGCCATTCTCCGGGTCCGGTGAGACGCTATTCCAGGTCACGGTGGCGGTCGGCGCTGTGCGGTCGATCGACAGTTTGGCCCGCTTGTCTGCTCCGGCCGGCATGGTGTCGCTGGCCGCGCAGGTCTCATAACCGGCCCGGTCCCTCACACACCAGTTGACGGTGATCTTGTTGGAGTCTTCGCTGATGGTGATGGGCAGTTCGGCGACCGTCCAGGCCGCAGAATCATCCCCGTCGCCGACCTTCTTGGTCCATTTGAAGTTAGGATCACCGATCGGTACCCAGTCGGTGCCGGAACCACTAACGCATTCTTGCGGGTCGGGTTTGAGTTCGGTGGTGTAGCTGCAGCGCACGGCTTTGATGCCGGCGTAGGTGTCTGTCGCGGTCAGGGTCATGCCCGTCGCCGCCGCGAACAGTGGCAGGTTGTCGGCGTCTGTCCCGTCCCGGCCTTGTGCTACCGCAGCGAAGGTGGAGTTGATGTGAGCTTCCGACCTGTGCTGGGTGGCGCTCTCCACCACGAGCATTCCTTGGGCGTAGAACTTACCAACGGTCGCGTCGACTGGTTGCGTTCCGGTGGTCACGCCTTCCTGGTTGCCCACGTTGTCGACCACCGTCGCAGACACTATGCCTTTGAAACTGGAACTGGCCGGCAAGGTGAAGGTCGCTTGACCATCTGTCACCCGCTCGGTGGCGAACAGGGTGGGGCGGGTCTCGCCTGCCTCCAGGTCTTGGAGATAAAGCGAGACCGCTTTCGCGCCTGCGCCTGGGATGCTTGCCGCATCCAGGTCGGAGACCGTCACGGTAATGGTCACAGGCCCTTGACTGAAGTGCTGATAACCGGCGGTGGCGTTCGGTGGTATCTCCCAGTTGACAGCCGTGTTGGGGTCAGCCCCGAAGGCGATCGCCTCCACTTGCGGCGCGGTCCGGTCAACCCAAACCGACTTCGTTTGGACGCCGCTGGTGTTGCCGGCCCGGTCCGTCGGCGTGATCTCAATCTTGCATTCGCCATCTGCGGTGCAGCCGTCCTCGGTCAGCGTGTCGGTGTTCGGCACGCCGGTTCGGAGTTGGTCAATCCAGCTCCGGTCACCGTTGACGGTATTATCCGACCCGTAGCTGTACGTGGCGGTCGGCTCTGTTCCGATCTTGTATTCGTATTCCCTCAGGCCGGCCTGTTTCGGGGAGTCGAGGCAGGTCCCGGGCGGACTAGAGCTCTCTTGCAGGCAGTCCACGATCTGCGCGTCAAACCCGATCGCTTCGCTGGCGGGAATGTCGTTGTCACCTAAGACTGTGCCCCTATACCACTCGCGCAGCACAATTCCCTGGCCATCTGTTTCTTCATAAACCGGTGGGTTGGTGACAAATGTGACCTTGGGTTTAACATTTTCCACTTCAAGGCGGTGATCCAAGGTGACGGCGGATCTGTTGCCGTATAGGTCCCAGCCTTCAAGCGTCAAATCAGAGTCGAGATAGATTTGATCCGTCCCACTGACAACGTTCTTCGGCACATTGAAGAAGGTCACCTGCCAGGTCGTTTGACCCGCGTCCGGCGGGGTGACCGAGCAGTCGTCAGGATCTGGGTTGTCCAGCACGCAGCTACGGGTCTCCGTTTGCGGCGGATTGCCTGGAGGAGTGTAGCTAAGGCGCAACGCGCCATGGCTTTCATCCGCCTTAGCGCCATCAGGGTTGGAGTCAGTGGCGATGGTCAGCTTGTGTCCGTCCTGGGGCGAAGCGGCGCTGAAACCAATAAATTCGTCTTTGACTTCGACCGCGATGTTGACCGAGGCGGAGCAATAAACCTTGTCTGCGCCGGTGGCCTGACCCGCATCGCATCCCAAAACGCTGAAGGCGGTCTCTAGAACCGGCCCAACCTGATCGTAATAGAAGGTCAGCGGTGTGGCGGTGGGGGTGATGTTGTCCGAGTTGTCCACGCTATACAAGGTCACGTCGAAGCTGCCCGCTTCGCTGGCCAGATCATAGGTGTGGGCGATGTCGCAGGTATAGGTCCCGTCCCCCTCAGCGTCACAGGTGCCCAGGTTGCCCGTCGGGACCCCCATTGGGTTGACCGACTCAGCTATGACGGCGGCACCCGTGGGGAACGCGGCATCGCCTGGGTCGAGTTTGGCCCAGACCAAGGCGCGCACGCCGGAGCCGGCGTCTTCCAACTTCAACCCGGTGATCTGCCAGGACTCGGTCTTGGAGGCGTCAACTAGGGGCGGGTTGGTTGTTGTGGGAACCGTGCCTACAACAAAACCTGGCCCGGCGGCATCGGCCTTGAGCATGAAGCTCCCGGCGGTGCCATCCGGCGCCTTGATGTCTACCCAATAGATCTTCACTTGCGAATTGATGTCGATTGTCTTGACGTACACGCCAGCGACTGGGTCGTCGACCGCTAGGGCCAACTGAGCTGCATAACCGGCGTGGTACGCCAAACTGACCTGGACGTCGGTGATGGTGGTGTCGGTCCAAAAATCGTCACCCGGCACCAATGCGAAGGTTAGGTTGGTGCGGGACGTGGCCCAATAGGTGGCGGTCCCTGAGTCATCCGAGGTCAGCGCCACCACATCTGCGTCAGCGCTCAGTCCGGTGCATGGAACATAGGGTGAGAGGCCACTGGCACAAACCAGGTGCGGTTTGGCCGTGTCGGTCACGGGCGGCGCGCCGGAAACGGGGGCGAGGAGCGCATCGGCGCTCACGGGCGCACCCAAGATCGGGGAGCCGACCGTGGCGGTCAGGGTGGTGGTGACCTCTTCAGCCCCTTGGGGCGTGGCCGGCACTTCCAGCTCGAACGTATAACTGCCGTCAATGCCGAGAGCGGATGGGTCCGACAGGTCCACTGCGGTTTTCACCAAGGTGAGCGGATCCGCGTCCGCCACCTGTGCACCCGTCACGCTCTCCAAGTACTTTCCGGCGGCAGGGATGACCTTGACTTCGATTGGGGTCCCTTCCGGCGCCCAACAGTTCACCTGGAAGCCGGCCTCGTCCTCGTGGCAGTAGCCTGCGACGCCGTTTGGTAGCGTCGCCGAGACCGTGTAATCTCCCACGTCAGCGTCCGGCCCGAGCTGTACCACCTGGAACGGCTGGGCGACAATCTTGAAATCGTCCTGCAGCGACCACTTCTCGATGGTGCGGGTATGGCCGACAATCTTCTGCGTGTAATAGACGCCCTTGACCGTGGACAGACCGGGCACCGTGACACTGGGGCCGTAGGTGCCTGCTAGACCGTCGGCACTGATGTCCGCCGTCGAGTCGGTGGGCCAGATCGCGGGAGGCAGGTTGGCGGCCGCGCCAACCTTGAAGCTCGTGTCCTTGCACTGGTAGGTGGTCGTGGTGCTACCTGAAGGCGGGCTGATCTCCTTGCACGCCGTCGGAGTGGTCGGGTTGAATCCCGGGATGGTCAGGTCACCTGAGGGGGTGAGGATGCTGGTGGTTTGCTCGGTGGCCTTAGCGGCGGTGGCCTTTAGGTAATTCTGGCCGACTGGCGAGACTCCGGCTGGGGGCCAAACTTGCTGGACCGGGTCGATGTCTAGGGGCAGCTTGAAATAGGGTCCAAATCCAACGGCGGCCTCGAAGCTCTCCAGATAGGCGTCTTCGCCGACCGCTTCAGCGGTGAAGTACAACTCCGGGAAGTCATTGGACCAAGCGATGCTCGCGGCCGGAGTCACGTCCACCTTATCGCCATTTAGGTCTTCGTAGTAGACAGACCACTCAATCGTGGCCGGCACAACCGCCGGATTGGGGAGCAGGGTGTAGCTCCGGGGGGCCGCAACCGTCAGGGAACTGGCCAAGACCTGGAACGGGCCGTCCTGGGGATCATAGCCAACGAAAGAACCGCCCGTCACATCGACGTAACCGTCCAGTCCGGTAATCGAATAACTCCAGTCGGGGTCATCCGGGTCGAAGTTCTGTATAACAACGTCGGAGGTGGCGACGTAGCCTGAGCCGTCAGCCTTCGAGGTCAGGGGAAGCACCTTCTCGGTGGGCAAGGATCCGCTGCCATCATTGATCCCGCTTGAATTCAGCAGCTTTACCTGGGCAGAGGGGGATGCCAAGTCGATCACCGGCAAGTACTCGCTGTCCGAGACGATCGCTATCGACACCTCCACGGGCACCAGGGCGGCTGAAGCCTGCGTTATACCGCTGGCGGGGATGAAGACTGCGCCGCACAGTGTGGCGGCCATTCCAAGAGCGACCCATCGCTTGCTTGTTTTCACAATGACTCCTTAGCTGACGAAAACTGGTACCGCGCGACAACTCGCGTCTGGTCTGGGTCGGCCGGTTCTTCGGCCGCAGGGTCTGGGCCCGCCGCAGGCGGACCAGAAGAATTAGATACTCCCATGACTGTGGTCCCACCAGAAGGGAGCGGTGTTTGGCCCATCACCGTGGTCCCACCCGTGGGCAAGGACGCATCCGGCGCAACCCACAACCCGGGCCGCTCCGGCAACGCCGACTCAGTCCCACCAGGCTCACCCATCACCGTGGCCCCACCCGTGGGCAGGGACGCATCCGGCGCAGCCCACAACCCGGCCGGCCCCGGCAACACCGACTCAGTCCCACCAGGCTCACCCATCACCGTGGTCCCACACGTGGGCAGGGACGCCTCACCGGTCAGCGCCGTAGCGCCACCCTGTACCGCCGTGCCATCCGCCAACACCGTGGTGCCACCAGGAGCAGCCACCGCGCCCGCCATCACCGTGGTCCCACCAGACGGCAGAGCAGTCTCAATAGCCGCAGGCGCCGACGCCGGCGCAGGCACAGGCACAGGCGCAGGCGCCGCCCCAACACCAACAACTTCCCGCTGCGGCGGTGGCTCCGCCATGGGTGTGGTGCCGGTACGGGAGCCGGAAAGTGGGTGGACGGCATCGGACAACGGGGCCGGCTCGACGGCTGCCGGACGAGGCTCCGTCCCCAAACCCGGCCGCCTCCGGCCCTGCCGGCCACTGCCCAACCGCCCGCTGCCCAACCGCCCGCTGGTACGGCTCGCAGTCGCGGCCTGTAGGCCAGCCACACCCCGCGCAGTGCGCCGACCAGTCAAAACACCGACCGCGTCGGAGATGTGCAAAGCGAAAAACAACACGATCGCCGCTACCAGCGCGGCCCCAGCGGCCGCAAACGCGATTGTCGCCAACAAGGACCAAGTACCGTAACTCACTGCCCCACCTCCGTGCCGGTGTGCCGGGCAACCGAGGTGCGGGCATCCGCCAAAGCTTCAGCAATCGCCTGACAGTCCTGCTCAACGGCCGCATCCACCGCGCCTGGCAGGCACACCAAGCCGCTCGACTTGTCCTCGATCTGGTCCATCAGGGCCACCACCTCGCCGGCAGGCACACCACCGTTGACAAAACGGTCGGGGTAGCCCGCCAGCACCCGCGCAGGCAGCAGCAAAGCGCCGATGGCGGCCACGTCGGTTTGGGCGGTCGCGCTATCGACGGATTCGACCATTTGGGTTAGGGCAGCCCAATACTCTTGGTAATCCACTTGTCCCAGTTTCTGTGCGGCCCGCGCACGGAAACCAAACACTTGGTTGAACAATTCCGCTTGCCCATAGAAATCGGCGTCCGGGCTGCCGGTGGCGACTGCTTCTTCGAACGCTGTCCCTGCTGCTGCGTCGCCATCGGACCCCGCGTAGAAGAAGCCGTACGTCAGGCCGACCTGATATTGCAATTCCGGCCAGCCGGCCGTTTCGGCCAATTCTTGGCTGCGGGAAGCCATCAGGTCGCTCCACACGGTGTGGTCTTCAGATGTGAACTCTTCGGTGTCGCCGCGCATCGCCTCCAGCATTTCGCGGTACACGTCTGATTGGTCGGGTTTGACGTCGATCGCGTTCAGGTATTGTGCGATTTGTTCTTCAGACCCGGGGGTCTGGTTCCTGGCGACGTTGATGATCTGGTCGAAGCTCGCGTTGCGGGCGTTCGCCGCTGCGGCTGTGCAAACTGCGCCTGCCCCCGCGAGGATCACCGCCAGGCCGGCCGCTAGCCCAAAGACGGCGACGCGGCGCTTGAGGCGGCGGCGGTAGTCGTCATCGACCTCTTGGTAGTGCTGCAGGTCGTAGAGCAATTCGGCGCAGTTCTGGTAGCGGTCATCCGGGTTGGCTTGCGTGCAGCGCCGGATAATCTTTTCCAGTCCGCCGGACAGGTTGGGCCTGATTTGCCGGATCGGATGGATCTCATAGGGCGGCTCGCTGGGGTTGTGGCCGGTCACTAGGTGGTAGAGGGTGACGCCCAGCGAATAGATGTCGGAGCGGGGATCGGCCCGGTCGGTGTTGACGTCCCCCATCAGGACTTCGGGGGCGGCGTAGCCGTAGGTGCCGAGTGCGACGGTGCCTGCGGCGCCGGAGATCGACTGGAGTTGTCCGCCGGCCCAGCGCCGGGCGGTCCCGAAGTCGATCAGCACTACGTCGCCGTTCGGCTTCAGCATGATGTTGGAGGGTTTGAGGTCGCGGTAAACAATCGGTGGGGTCCGCGAATGCAGATATTCGAATACGCCGGCGAGTTGTTTGGCCCAGCGGATCACGTCATCTTGCGCGAAGGCGCCGTCGACTAGCCCAACTGTGTCGCTGCCTTGCAGGTTTTCGGTGCGGGCTTGGCCGAGGGGGCGGCCTTCGACGAAGTCCATGAGGATCAGCAGCGAATCTGGGGTCTCCAAGACGTCACTGATTGCGACTATGTTGTCGTGCCGCAGGTGTTTCAGGGTGTCGATCTCGGCGAGTAGCGCCATTTCGGCGACCCGGTCGTTGATCAGGCCGGAGCGGAGGACTTCTTTGACGGCCCAGATCTTGTTTGACCGGTCGTTGCGGGCCTGCCAGACAATTGACATGCCGCCGGCGCCGATCCGGTCAACCAGTCGGTATTTGCCGTCTACAACATCTCCGAGTCGCAACATGGTCTGGCCCTACCTAACACTTCCTTGGCCGGGGGTGGCGTAGGCGGCCGTCAGCACCCACGAGTGCGTGGGACCGAACGCCTTTCGAGCCATTTAAACTCCCGGGGTTAAGCTTGCGCCAGTATCCCCCGATACCACAGCGTGGCAGTTGGGATGTTATCACAGACGAGCCTTTCCGGCTTGGTGAAAGATCCCCACCCGGGGTGCTCGCCGGGCCGCTTGGTGGCGTTCGGTGGGCGAGCCTCGCTTGGTGCCGGAGCCCACTAGTTTCGGTGATGGAACGGGGTGCGGCGCACGGGTTGCGCCGGTTGGCGGAGTTGTTGGTCTTGCCGGGGTGCTGCCTGGTTTTGGCGGTGGGCGCGGGCCAGCGTTTTTCTGTCGGCGTAATTCTTGGCGCCCCCGGGCACCCAGATCCAACAGGCCACACCCGCCCAACCGCCAGACAGTGGTCTCCTACCGCCAGACAGTGGTCTCCTACCGCAGTATGGACATCACCCTCTACTGGGCAGATCTCACCCATTGAAACCACCGGTCCCCCCACCAGGCAGACTTCTCCCACCGGTCAGGTTTCCGCCGCCGGACCCACCGTTCCCCCCACCAGGCAGA
>JAITJY010000405.1 GCA_031278675.1 Bifidobacteriaceae bacterium | reverse complement strand
GGTGCTCGCCCAGTTCACGGAACAAACCGGCCTGGAACTAGAGATCCTGCCCAGCGATGATGCAGGGGCAATGGTCAACCAGTTGATCCTGACCAAAGAAGCGCCGCTGGGGGACGCGGTGTTCGGGATCGACAACACATTCGCTTCGCGGGCGGTGGCCGAAGGCATCCTGGAACCGTACACGTCACCGGCTGCGGGCGCTGACGCGGACACCTACGCCGCCGACAACTCGGGGCAATTGACCGCGATCGACTTTTCGGACGTGTGCGTCAACGCTGATACGCGGGCGCTGCCGGCGGGCGCTGAATTGACCCTGGAAGACCTGATCAAACCCGCCTACCAGGACAAACTGGTGGTGGAAAACCCGGCAACGTCATCGCCGGGGTTGGCGTTCTTGTTGGCGACCATCGCGGCGCTAGGCGAGGACGGCTGGCTGGAATATTGGCGCGCCCTGAAAGCCAACGGCGTCAAGATCGTGTCCGGCTGGGATGAGGCGTATTACGCCGAGTTCTCGGGGCCGTCTTCGCAGGGGAGCCGGCCGCTGGTAGTTTCGTACGCGTCATCGCCGCCTGCCGAAGTGCCCGATGCCGCCAGCCCACCTCCCACCGCAGCCGCCCTCGCGACGTGCTTCCGCCAGGTGGAATACGCCGGTGTGCTGCGAGGCGCCGCCAACCCCGAAGGGGCGCGCCTAGCGATCGACTTCCTGTTATCCGAGGCGTTCCAGGCCGATCTGCCCAGCCAGATGTGGGTTTATCCAGTCAAGGCGGACACACCCCTGCCGGATGATTGGGCCCGCTTCGCTCCGCTGGCCACCGACCCTTGGACCGTGCCGGCCGCAGACATTGCCGCCCACCGCGACGAGTGGTTGACCCAGTTCACCGATGAAATCCTGGGCTGACCCGCCGCAGGGACTGGGCTCAAAGTGCTAATCCGAAAGCTAATCCGAAAGCTAATCCGAAAGCTAGCGGGCGCGGGGCGCTTGGATCACGGCGTGAGTTGGCCCGGGCCGTGGGGGGCGCTAGCCCTCGCGGCGGTGCCGGCCGCATTCCTGGTGATCTTCTTCATCTGGCCGGTAGCCACCCTGGTGGCGCGCGGTTTTACGGGGCCATCCGGGTTGGACCTGAGTGGCTTCGCCGAGGTCATGGGCAAGGCCCGGACTTGGCGGCTGATTGGACGGACGGTGGGTCAGGCGGCCTTAGCCACGGCGGTGTGCGCCGTGGCAGCAGTCCCCCTGGCGGCCTTGATCTGGCGGCGGGCTTTTCGCGGGCGGTGGGCGCTGCGCGCCCTGCTGACGGCGCCGTTTGCTCTCCCGTCGGTGGTGGTTGGGCTTGCCTTCAAGGCTCTGCTCGGGGCCAACGGTCCGCTCGGATTTCTGGGGTTGGATCAGTCGGCGACCGCCGTGGTGGCGGCGCTGGTGTTCTTCAACGTTGGGTTGATGGCCCGGGTGGTCGGCACGTTCTGGGCAGCACTGGATCCGAGGTTGGAGCAGGCGGCCCGAGTCTTGGGC
This sequence comes from Bifidobacteriaceae bacterium, assembly GCA_031278675.1. Lineage (GTDB taxonomy): Bacteria > Actinomycetota > Actinomycetes > Actinomycetales > WQXJ01 > JAIRTF01. Next base: position 7,622 of record JAITJY010000405.1, on the reverse strand, counting down.
GCCAACCCTTGGCGCGCCCTGGTGACGGTCACGTTGCCGGCCTTGGCGCCCGCCATCGTCGCAGGGGCGTCGCTGGTGTTCTTGTTCTCGGCGACGGCGTTTGGGCTGGTCTTGATCCTGGGCGGGGCGGCCTACGGCACTGTAGAAACGGAGATCTACCTCCAGACTGCGCAGTTGTTGAACTTGCGCGCGGCGGCCGTGCTCTCGGTTGTGCAAATGGTCATAGTTGCTGGCGCGCTGTGGTTTGGGGCGGCCGCCCGGCGCGGCCGCGAACGCGCTCTGAAACAGATCGGCTTCGCCTCCGGCGGTCAGGCGAACCGCGCCAGTTCCCCAGCACCCCGGCCCTCCTGGCGGGCAGATTGGCCGTTTATGCTGGTCACAGGCCTGGTGGTGGTGTTCATTGCGCTCCCGGTGGGGAACCTGGCTTACTTGTCGGTGCGGGACGGATCGGGGCTTGGGCTTCGCCATTGGGCGGCTCTGGGGAACCCGTCGTTGGCGGGCCAGCCGTATTCGCTGCTTGCAGCCGCAGGCCGCTCGGTCCTGATTGCACTCCTCGCTGGGGCAATTGCGCTGGTCGGCGGCGTGGCCGTGGCTGTGGTCCTGGGGCGGGGTGGCCAGGGACGCTTGGGGCGTTGGGCGCGCGGCGCCTTCGATGCCGCCTTGATGGCGCCGCTCGGGGTTTCTGCGGTGAGCGTCGGGTTCGGGTTCCTGATCACGTTGAACCGGGCACCGCTGAATTTGCGGACCTCGTTCTGGTTGATCCCGTTGGCCCAGGCGCTGGTCGCGTTGCCCCTGGTGGTGCGCACGGTGTTGCCGCCGCTGGCGGCAGTGGAGCCGCGCTTACGCCAGGCCGCAGCCGTTTTGGGGGCGCGCCCGTGGCGCGTGTTCTTGACCGTCGATGGGCCGGTGTTGCGCCGCGCGGGCGCCGTCGCTGCGGCTTACGCGTTTGCTGTTTCGGTTGGGGAGTTCGGCGCGACCGCGTTCTTGGTCCGCCCGGACACCACCACCTTGCCTGTTGCGATCTACAAGCTGTTGAGCCGGCCGGGGGCCGAGAACCTCGGCGCTGCCATGGCCGCCGCCGTGTTGCTCGGAGCGATCACCATAGCCGCGATGGCCGCCGCCGAAGCTGCCCACACCCGCCGCCGGACGGGCCCGTTCGAGGGGGCGGCGTGATCCCCGGCCGGGGTGTTGCCGGGCTGGCGCTTGAGTCAGTGGTCATCCGGTACGGCACCCGGCCAGTGGTCGATGCCGTCAGCTTGCGCGTCGCTCCCGGCGAGGTTGTCGCGGTGCTCGGGCCGTCCGGCTGTGGCAAATCGACGCTGTTGCGCGGAATTGCGGGGCTGGAAGAACTGGCGGCGGGCCGCGTCACGTGGGATGGGGCTGATCTGGCCGGGGTGCCGGTGCATCGGCGCGGCTTCGGTTTGATGTTCCAAGACGGGCAGCTTTTCCCGCATTTGGATGTCGGGGCGAATGTGGCCTATGGCTTGAAGATGGCGGGTTGGCCCCGAGCCGAGCGGGCGCAGTGCGCCGAGCGTTGGCTTGAGACTGTGGGGCTGGCGGGTTTCGCTGGCCGCGATGTGGCAACTCTGTCCGGCGGTGAGGCGCAGCGTGTGGCTCTGGCCAGGGCGCTGGCGCCGCAGCCGCGGCTACTGCTCCTGGATGAACCGTTGTCCGCGCTGGATAGCGAACTGCGTTCAGAGTTGGGCACAGCAGTGCGAGAAGCACTAGCGGTCAGGCAAACGACTGCGCTCTGGGTCACCCACGACCCAGCCGAAGCAGCCGCCGCCGACCGAACCCTCCGCCTCCCGCCGCCCCGCCCGTAGCGTCTGCGTGCCGAAGCTCTCGGACCCCGTAACGGTGGGGCTTTGTGCGAGGTGCGTCCGAGCCGGCGGGGCGGGGGCCGGTTTGGGCAGTTTGTTCACTTTCAGCGCACCCACCGATTTCGGGTCAACGCTCTGACCTGGGATGACACCAAACACTCCGACGGCACCACCGGCTCTGCGGTGACCAAACTGCCCAAACCGGTCCCGGACTGGGCGCAGAGCGACGCTCAGGACGCCCGGCCCGCGCGGCACGCCCGCGCGGCGGTCTCACATCCGGGTCAAGAGCGGGACTTGGCAGGCAGAGCGGGCGCGGAGCGCCGACGCGGGGGGCGCACCAGCCGGGATGCGGAGCGGCTTGATTTTGTATAGACTCCTAACTAATTCAGCATCCGATCCGAGCGCGCACAGAAACGAGTCACCGTGGACACCGCAACGCCAGCCCGCCCCGTATCACCGCCAGCTACCCATCCCCCTCTCCTCGCCTTGGTTTTGGCCGCAGGCCCCGCCGCGACCGGCCGCGACCTGCTGTTACGCCAGTTGGGCGAATCCGCCGTCCTAGACCACGTACTCGCCACCGTCAGCGCCGTGGTTCCGACCAGCCGCATCACCGTGGTGGTCAGCCGCGATGACTCCGCCATTGCCGACCACTTGCAGGGCCGATTCGCCTTGGCCTACCAGGGCGAACCGCTCGGACCGGCGGCGGCAGTGCGGGCCGGGATTGCCGGGATTGGTCAGGAACAGAGCGCCAACGAACACCCCAACCCAAGTGCCACCAGCGAACGGCCGCAGACCGCAGCGGCGGCGGCAGTGCGCGCCGGGATCGCCGGGATCGCCGGGATTACCGGGATTGGTCAGGAACAGAGTTACCTTGAGCCCGCGATCCTGGTTGTTTCGGGGGACTTGCCGCTGCTGGCGGCGGCATCGTTGCGGGGGCTGATCACACGGCATCGTCTGAAGGAAGCTGCGTTTTCACACCTGACGTTGGACGGGCGGGATGTCGGGGCGTACCTGGCGGCCCGCTCCACCTGGGAACGGTTGCTGGCGGAGCACGCAACCAACTCGCTGACGAAGCTCTCCCAGCAAGTCACGGCGGCCGGGGAGCAGGTCAGCGAATTCCGGATCGTGGACCCGGACGAATTGCGCGACATCAACACCCCAACAGACCTCGCACGGGCGGCCGACATCCAGCTCAAGCGGCTCTTCGCGCCGCATCATGCGGTCGAAACGGGGCACATCGCGTTCGGGACGGGCGGTTGGCGGGCCAAGATCGGCGAAGGGTTCACAATCCACAATGTGCGCCGACTGAGCCAAGCGCTGGCCGCCGAGGTGATCCGGGCGGGCCGGGAAGCGCAAGGCGTGGTGATCGGCGGCGACCGGCGGTTCTTGTCACGTGAGGCGGCCGAGGCCTCAGCCGAAGTGTTCGCCGGGAACAACATCCCGGTGGTGCTGGCGCCCGGAGATGTGCCAACACCGCTGGTCACATTCGCGGCGCCGTACCTTCAGGCGGCCTACGGACTGGTGTTTACGGCCAGCCACAACCCGCCGCAATGGAACGGATTGAAGGTGTTCCGGGCGGACGGGTCGCTCCCGCTGACGGCTGAAACCGACCGCTATGAGCGCGTCGCTAACTCTTTGACCAGGGAAGATATTGTTTCTGTGGACCTAGATGCGGCGCGGCGCGCGGGCCTGGTCCAAGAGCAGGACCTGACCGTGCCGTATATCGACGCGATTGAGCGGATTGTTGATGTCCAGGTGATCAGGGCGCATCCGCTGCGCCTGCTGGTTGACCCGATGTACGGAACTTCACAGTTCACCCTGGGCGCCATCTTGACCGACGGTCGATGCCGCGTCGACTTCATCCACGAACGTCACAACCCGCTGTTCGGTGGCCGCTCGCCGGCCCCGGACGCCAAAGCCCTGACCGCGCTGATTGATCTGGTCCGCGACGGTCCCTATGATTTGGGGCTCGCCACGGACGGCGATGCCGACCGGATCGCGATTGTTGACCAGTCCGGCCGCTTCGTGACCACCAACGAACTGTTGCTGCTCCTCTATTACTATCTGCACGAGTTGCGCGGCGAGCGCGGCGGGGTGGTGCGCAACATCGCCACAACTCATTTGTTGGACCGCTTGGCGGCGCATTTTGGTGAGACGGCCCGCGAGGTGCCCGTCGGCTTCAAACACATCACGCAGGGGATGCACGATGACGCCGCCCTCCTTGGCGGGGAATCTTCCGGTGGGTTGACCATCCGGGGGCACATTCTGGGTAAAGATGGGATCTTTGCGTGCGCTTTGGTGGTTGAGTTGCTCGCCCGTACCGGCCGGCGGATTGATGAGTTGCTGGAGGAGGTCTACGCGATCACGGGGCGCCTTTATTCAGGTGAGCGCTCACTGCCGGCGACGCCTGATATGCGTTTGGCCGTGCCTCGGCGGCTGGAGGCCGCCACGCCGCACGCCTTGGGCGGGCTGGGCGTTATGGCTTTGGACCGGACCGATGGTTTCAAGTTCTTGTTGGAAGGCGGTGCTTGGGGGTTGTTGCGTTTCTCAGGGACTGAGCCTGTGCTCCGCATCTTCGCGGAAGCAGAAACTGAGGCCTCGTTGGAGGCGATCCTGAATGATCTGACGAGGCTGGCGACCGGTGCGTAGCGACCTTACCCCGGCTTTCAAGATGACTGCTAGTAGAGAGGTTTGACCCGCTAATGCGTTACGGGTATTTCGATTCAGCCGCCCACGAATACGTCGTGGACCGCGTCGACGTTCCGACGTCGTGGATCAATTTCTTAGGGACTGAAGATTTCTGCACGGTGATCAATCAGACGGCCGGCAGCTATTCCTTCTACCGGTCATCCGAGCGGGGACGGGTGACCCGGTTTAGGCCCAACGGGGTTCCCCGGGACCGGCCGGGTCACTATGTGTACCTGTCAGACCGCGCGGATCGCGACTTCTGGTCCATCTCTTGGCAACCCGTCGGCAAGCCTCTTGCCCCGGGGGACGCCGGCGCGGCGGGCGGGGCGGGCCGAGCCCCCGGGGCGCCTCAGGCACCAGACGCGGGGCGGTACCGGGCCCGGCACGGGTTGGGCTACAGCGTGTTCGAGTCGGATTACCGGGGGATTGCGGCCAGCCAGCGAGTCTTTGTGCCGGTCGGATTCGATTGCGAAGTGTGGGACGTCACCGTCACCAACAATTCGTCCGTCACCCGGGAACTCGATCTGTTCGGGTATATCGAGTTCTCGTTCCACACGGTTTTGATCGACAATCAGAATTTCCAGATGTCGCTGTATGCGGCGGGCGCATCCTATGCGGACGGAATTATCCAGGACGACTTTTATTACGAACCCTGGACCTACCACTATTTCACGGCGACGCGCGAAGCGACCGGTTTTGATTGCCTGCGGGATTCGTTCATCGGGGCTTGGCAGTCAGAAACTGCTCCGGCCGCAGTAGTCGCGGGGAATTGCACCGGCTCCCAGGGAACCACGCAAAATCACTGCGGCGCATTACAGCATTCGGTCACATTAGAACCCGGGGAATCGTTCCGCTTGGCCTACCTCTTAGGCTACGGCGACCGCGCTAAGGGGGCTGAAGTCAGGGCTCACTTCACGGACTCGGCCCGCGTTGACCAAGCTTTCGACGCGCTACGGGACCACTGGCAAACGCGGCGGGAAAAACTGGCTGTGGAGACGGCATCGGACACTATGAACCTGCTGTTGAACGACTGGAACCTGTACCAGGCGGAAACCTGTGTGGTGTGGTCGCGGTTCGCCTCTTTCGTGGAGGTGGGCGGGCGGACGGGCCTGGGCTACCGGGACACCGCGCAGGACTCGATGGCGGTGCCGCACACCAACCCGAAGGCGGTGGAACGGCGCCTAATGCAGTTGCTCCGTGGGCAGGTCGCAGCGGGTTATGGGCTACACTTGTTTGACCCATCTTTATTCCAAGAAGTCGAACACCCCGACATCCCCGTCGGCGTGAAACTCCCCACCGTGGTGCCTACCACCAACGCCGGCCAACTCCACGGGATCGAGGACGCCTGCTCCGACGACCACCTGTGGCTGGTCCCGTCAACCCTCGCCTACGTCAAGGAAACCGGCGACCTCGCGTTCTTGGACCGGGTGGTGCCCTACGCTGACCACGGCGAGGCGACCGTCTATGAGCACCTATGCCGCGCCGTCGAATTCACGGCCGCTCATCTCGGGGCAAATGGCCTGGCCCAGGGGCTGCGGGCGGACTGGAATGACTGCCTCAACCTGGGCGGCGGCGAATCCGTCCTGGTCACGTTCCTGCACGTGTGGGCGGCGCGCGAACTGGCGGAGGCGGCCCGCCACCTGGGACGCGCAGCGGATGCGGCCCGGTTCGAGTCCTTAGCGCGCGCCTCGGCCGATGCCGCCAACCAGTCAGCCTGGGACGGAGCCTGGTACCTGCGGGGCTATACGGCCCAGGGCCAGCCGATCGGCTCGGCGGCGCTGAATGAAGGAAAACTGTTCCTGGAGCACATGCCGTGGGCTGTGATCAGCGGCGCGGCACCGGCGGACCGTGGCCGGGCGGCGCTGGATGCGATCTGGGACCACCTGCGCTCCCCCTATGGGACGCATCTGCTGTGGCCGTCATACACTGAGGTCAACGACTCGATCGGCTACGTCACCCGCGTCTATCCGGGTGTCAAGGAGAACGGCTCGATCTTTTCGCATCCGAACGCGTGGCCCATCCTGGCGGAGACCATCCTGGGGCGCGGCGACCGCGCCTGGGAGTATTACGAGACCATGGCCCCGCCCCGGTTCAACGACTCGATTGAGGTCCGCCGCGCCGAGCCTTACGCCTACTGTCAGTTCATTTACGGGCGCGATCATGCCCTGTATGGGCGTGCGGAGAACCCCTGGTTGACCGGCACCGCCGGTTGGATGTACACCGCCGCCACTGGGTATATCCTGGGCGTGCGGCCCGCCTGGGACGCCCTGGTCGTGGACCCCTGCATCCCCCCGCACTGGGATGGTTTCCGCGTGAGCCGCCAGTGGCGCGGCACCACCTACCAGATCGAGGTCGCCAACCCGCACGGCGTCTCGTGCGGGGTAGCCGACATTGAACTATTGGACGGTCCCCCCCGGCCCGTTTCGTTGCCCCCCGCCGGTGCCAGCCCGGTCGCAACGCCGCACGATGCCGCCCACACCGCTGGGTTGCCCCCCGCCGGTGCCAGCCCGGTTAGGTTGCTCCCCGTGCTTGATCCGGCCACCGGCCGCGCCGTCGCGCGGCTCCCCCTAGGCACCGCCGACCCGTCTTCTGGCTCCGCCCAACTCCGCGTCCGCATCACCCTGGGAGAGCGTTGAACAACGCTCTCCCAGCCGCACCCCACAAACTATCTCTGCTTCGCTCCGAGACTTAGCGGGGACCCCGAGACCCACCCCACAAACTCTCTCTGCTTCGCTCCGAGATTTAGCGGGGACCCCGAGGAGGCGAAGCTCGGCTGAGGCGCAAGGGTTTCGACGACGTAGTGGCGCTAGGGTGTCAAGCAGCGCCTGTCTGCCGCGTTTGCGCTGGTGAGAGCTTCGCTCTCCCCTGCGCGGGCACGGGCGGACGGTGTTGTTCAACACCGTCCTGGGCTGACCAACAATCGGCTCGGCAATTGCGGCCCTGGCGGAGCCCGTTGCGCAGTTGATGTGGCCGCACCGCCGCGCGCCACGTGCGGGGCAGGGCTCTTGGCAGAGTCTGCTGGTTGGGGTTGCGGGGTGTAGCTGCGCCGGCTGTGTGGCGGCTCCAGTGGTCGCACCGGATTCGGCGATTCGCGACTCGTGTTCAGCGGGGACC
>JAITJY010000403.1 GCA_031278675.1 Bifidobacteriaceae bacterium | reverse complement strand
GTCCTTGTCGCTCGGCAACGAAATAATGATGTGTTCGGGGCGCTGACCAGCCAGTTTGCGCGCAGCGAAGAGTGCTGCGACCAGGCCGTCACGTGTCACGGCGGAATCCACCAGGAGTGTGGCACCATCCGGCCCGCGCAGCGCCGTCAACCGTCCTGGCGTGGTCACGCTGGCCAGGGTGGTTGCGAGGCGCGCCCGGGGGGGCGCGCCTCGTCCAGTTTCTCGCAGGATCGCCCAACCGGCGCTGACCCCCAGGACGGCGTTGCGCCGGCCGTACCCGGCCGGCGCCACTGCGCCCTGGCAACCCCAGGCGGCCGGGTTCGACTCGCACGCGGGGTCCACCCGGAGCGCGGTCGCGCCCAAGGCGCGCGCCCCCGCGCGCAGCGCCCGTTCCACGGGCGCCGATTGCGCCAGGTAGAAGATGATCGATGTAGCCGCCGAGGCCGCCCCCACCTTGTCGCGGGCGATCAGCGGCGCGGTGGCCCCCAAGTACTCCGTGTGTTCGCGAAAGACCTCTGTCACCAGCAGATAGTCCAACGGCAGGACCGATAGCTCGTCTGACGCCCCGCCGCGCCCGGCCTCCAACACCACGGCATGGCACCCGGCATTCAGCAGGTAGTCGAGCCCGAACAGCAGGTAGCGCCCCGACGGCGCCACGCCCCGCAGCAGATCGGTTGTCCCGGGCGCGCTCGCCCCGGCGAAGCGCTCGATCCGCCGGCCAATTGCGGCGTAGTCGGCCTCGGGGATGGATTCGCCGTTGATCCGGATGCGTTCGATCCCGCTCGTGATGCCGGGGCCCGTGATGGTGCCGACCTTCAGGCCGCCCGCCGCCAGGACCGCCGACGCGTAGATGGCCGCCGTCCCCTTGCCCTTCGACCCGACCACGCCCACCAGCACCCGGCCGCGCGCCCGCCCCGCCAGCCCGAGTCGCGCGCTGAGCGCCCGGGCATGGTCCAGGCGCCGCGGGTTGGCTTTGGTGGGAGCGTCCGCCAGGAACGGCCGGTCCGCCAACCCCATCCCCTCGTCGCGTTGCGCAGCCCCAGAGCTGGGCGGCGCTGGACCCCGGTTAGCGCTAACAGTGAGCAAGAGCTGGCCCGGGCCGCCCGCCATTCCGAGTTGCTTGGCCAAGGGACGTGACACCCAAGCGGATTGGGACCAGGCCTGGGCGGCGTCCCTGGCCAGGTCAGCCGCGTCTGCGGGCACCAACCAGGCCGCAGCGGCGCAAGCCCGGCCCTGAGCCGGCTCCCCGACCGGCCTAACAGTCACCCGAGCACCCGGCAAAACCCCCCACACGTCAAAAAAACTCGGGTGCAGACCGACCGAGTACCCACCCCGCGCGGGCGTGCGCTGGGGCAGGGCGGATAGGGCTAGTTCGACGGCCATCTTGGGCTGAGGCAGGGGGACGGCGGGCTGGGGGCTACCGGTCGGCATCGTCGGGGGCGAGCAGCCGGCGGACCTCGCCCGCCACGGTCACCGAACCGGTCGCCAGCACGCCCGTGCCGCGGGCGACGGGGCCCGAACCGGTGTCCTCGTCGGCTAGTTCGATCGCTTCGATCAGGGCCTGGTCCAGTGCGGCGGTAACTCTCACCCGGTCCGGGCCGAACACTTCCCGGGCCAGTTCCCCCAGGCGGTCGGGATCCATGGCGCGCGGCGAACTGGAGCGCGTGATCACCACCGACACCACCACCGGTTCCAGTGCGCCCAAGATGCCTTCGGCATCTTTGTCGCCCAACACCCCGACCAGGCCAATCAGGCGCGGGAACGGACCATCCTGGATCGCCTCGGCCAGCACCGACGCACCCGCCGGGTTGTGCGCAGCATCGATCAGCACCAATGGTGCGCGGCGCACTATTTCCAAGCGGCCCGCGACCCGGACCCCGGCCAACCCATCAGCCACCAGCCGCGCCTCTTCGGGGGGCGCGGGGCCCTGGTCGGTGCGGGAGACCGGATCAGGCAAGGGGGCCGGCCAGTTGCTGGGGGCGGTTTGGGCCGCGCTGACCAGGCCTAATGCCTCGACTGCGGCTAGCCCGGTCGCGGCGTTGTGCGCCTGGTGGGCACCGCGCAGCGGGAGAAACATTGGGCCGTAGACGCCCTCCAGCCCGTGCAGGGTCACGACCTGGCCGTCAGGCGTGTCTTCGCGGTCCATCACGCCGAAGGCGGCGTCTTCGAGCAAGACCCGGGCGCCTTTATCCCGGGCCGCCTCACGCAGCACCCGCAGCGCGGCCGGACTTTGGCGCGCGATAACCGCCACCGATTCGATGATTCCGGCCTTCTCGGCCGCGATTGACTCGATGCCTTCACCCAGCCAGCCCTGATGATCCAAGGCGATCGGAGTGACAACCTGAACTTGGGAGTCGACCACATTGGTGGCATCCCAGCTCCCGCCCATACCAACTTCGATGACGGCGGCGTCCACCGGGGCATCGGCGAACGCCGTCAACCCCAGTAGTGTCCAGATCTCGAACAAGCCGAGCGGGTTGCCTCCGGCTTGGAGTGATTCGGCGTCTACCATCTGGGCAACGGGACGCAGTTCCCGCCAGGCGTCAGCCAATTGCTCAGTGCCGATCCTTGCTCCATCCAACGCAATGCGGTCTCGGGGATCGGTCAGTGGGGGGCTGGTCAGCAGTCCCGTGCGCATCCCGCGCGCCCGCAACAACGCCTCAGCGATCCGGGCCGTCGATGTCTTGCCGTTGGTGCCGGCAACATGAATCACCTGGTAGCAGAGTTCGGGATGCCCGAGCAGCGCGACTGCGGCGCGCATCCGGTCCAGGGTCGGATCAAACATATGTTCCGACTTACGGGCGTTGATCTGCTTCAATAGTTGAGTCAGCTCTTGGTCATCCGTCTCGAATTGCACGGCTGCCATGCTAGACGAATCCGTGCCCGGCTTCTTCGGCTGCGGGGATGTCCACCGTGAAAGTGGCGCCCTGACCGGGGCCAGGGCTGGCCGCCGCAATGCGGCCACCGTGGGCCTCGGTCAACGCTTTCGCGATCGCGAGCCCAATGCCGGAGCCCCCGTGGGCGCGGTCCCGCGCGTCATCCGCGCGGTAGAACCGCTCGAAAACCCGCTCCAGATGGTGCGCCGCCAGACCGTCCCCGGAATCCGCCACGGTGAAACGAACCAGCCGTTTCGGTTGGCCGCGACCCACATCAGGCGCGCCGTCCGCCGGGATCAGACTCGCCTGCAAATGGACAATTCCGCCCGCCGGCGTATGCCGCAGCCCATTTTCCAACAGATTGGCCATGATTTGGCCAAACCGATCACGGTCTACCCGCACACCGGGCAGTTGTTCGCAGTCCAAGACCAGATCAACACCCTTTTCTCGATAGGCAGGCCGGATCGCGAGCGCAGCCCACTCCAACAGGTCTGCGGGATCGGTCTCCTCCGTGGCGAGCTCCAGCAACGGGTCGAGGGCACGCGCCGCCGCCGCCAAGTCGGAGGCGAGGCGGACCAACCGTTCGCCCTGGGAGCGCAGCATTGCCATCACTTCGGGAGTCAGATGGACTATGCCGTCCTCGATCGCCTCCAGATAACCCGTGACCGCTGCGACAGGTGTCCGCAACTCGTGGGCTATGTCTCCCGCCAGGCGGTCGCGGAGCACTCGGGATTCTTCCAGCGCGGCTCCCATCTGGTTGAACGAGTCCGCCAGACCATCAAACTCTGCCCCCAGCTTCGGTGATGCGACCCTGGCATCGAACCGGCCACCAGCGATCTGTCGGCTGGCCCGCGACAACTCACCGACCACAGAACTGACTCGCCGCGTGATAGCGATGCTCAGCGCCAAAGCGGCCCCCGCGGCCGCGACTAGTGCTATCGCCAATGATGTGCCACTGGCGCCCCGAAAGGCCGCCTCAGCGTGTGCGAGCGCAGCCGGATCATCTCCGAGGCCCGCCGCGACCATGTGGCGGTGGAACACGCTGGGCCCAACCAGAACCGCCACCACCCCGGCCGTCAGACCGGCCACCGCAATGACCAGTGCAAACACCGCCATCAGCCGAGCCCCAATGCCCCACCGGGCCACCCGCTGGCGGGCGGCGGCTGCGGGGCGCGGGGGCGCGGCATCGTCCGGCGTCATGTGCCCGGTCCCATCCGGTAGCCGACCCCGCGCACCGTGCGGATAAAGCGCTGGTCAGCGGCCGTATCCCCCAACTTGCGGCGCACGTGAGCCAGGTGGACGTCAACCGCGTGCGGATCGCCGACCCAGGCCGGCCCCCAGACCGCCCGCAGCAGCGCCTCGCGTGTGAAAACGTTTCCAGGATGCGCCACGAGGGTCGCCAACAGGTCAAACTCGGTCCGGGTCAGTCCCACCGGCCGGCCCGCCACGCTGGCTTCGCGCGCCGCAGGGTTCAGCGACAGCGCGCCGACACGCAGTTCGCCGTCCGGCCTGGGCGGTCGGTTCGCCGTGGCCCCACCGCCGATGCCGTCTCGGCCCGCCCCAGCCTCCCTCACCTCAAGGTTCACACTGGAGCGAGGGCGGCGCAACAGTGCGTGGACCCGGGCCAGCAGTTCGCGCGGGGAGAAGGGTTTGGTCATGTAATCATCAGCGCCGACGGCTAGTCCGATGAGTTTGTCGACCTCTTCGGCCCGGGCAGTCAACATGATCAGGTAGGCATCGGTGAACGTGCGCATTTGCCGCGCGACCTCGATCCCATCCAGTCCTGGCAGCGACAGATCAAGGATCACCACATCCGGGCGGTGCTCTTTGAGCGCCGCGAGCCCGTCCGGGCCGCTGGCCGCCGCGCGGACATCGAAGGCGTCTTTTCGCAGGTAAGATGCGACAAGTTGGGCGAGCGCCGGTTCGTCTTCGATCACAACGGCGCGCCGGGGGTACGCCTGGGCGTCCCGTTCCTCCATCCCACCAAGGCTAACCGACATCCCGGGTGGCCGTTCCTTGATCGAATCTTGATGGTTTGGTGCGGCCTTTGTTGACGCGGCGCCCGTAAGGTGGTGCTCCATGGTGGCAATTCCTCCCCCGAAGACCTCCCGGATTGAGATCCGGCTCCCGGTGAGCGGCATGACGTGCAAAGCCTGCGAGGTGCGGGTCGCCAAGGCGCTCAAACGCGTGGACGGGGTTGACCAGGCGAAGGCGAACCTGGCGAAGGGCGAGGTGACGGTGATCGCGGCGCGGCCGGTGGGCCGCGAAAAACTGGATCAGGCGCTCCAGGCGGCCGGGTATGAACTGGGGCGGCGGGCGCTGCCGGTGGTCTCGGCGGACCGGTCCGTTTGGTTGGATGCCGCCATCGGCACGGCGGTGATGGTGGTGTTGCTGTGGGGGGCAGCGGCGCTCGGATTGACCGACCTAACCAACCGGCTGGATGCTTCGACCAATGCGTTTGGCGGCGCGTTGGCGCTGGTCTTCGCATTAGGAGTGGTCGCATCCGTCTCGACCTGCATGGCGCTCGTGGGCGGGCTGGTCCTCAGCGTCAGCGCTCGGTTTGCTAAGGCGCACCCCGGGGGCACGGCCGCCCAGCGGCTGCGCCCCCAATGGATGTTCAATCTAGGACGAGTGGTTGGATTCGGCGTGCTGGGCGCCGGCCTGGGCGCCTTAGGCAGTTCTTTCCAACTCAACGCACACTGGCTGGCCCTCACAATGATCATAGTTGGCCTGGTCATGGGCTTGCTCGGGCTGAGGCTGACCGAATTGGCGCCACGCCTGAGCCGGTTTACCCTGACGCTGCCCGCTGCTTGGGGCGCCTTCGCGCAGCGCGCTGGCGACCCCAACGATCCGGACGACCCGAACAGCCCCGAGGACCCCAACGACCTAGCTGACCGGGCCACCCGGCGCGCCTCAGCCGCGCCTAAGTCCGCAACCAAGAACTACCGCCATTGGGCCACAGCCGCGTTGGGCGCGGCCAGTTTCTTCTTGCCATGCGGTTTCACTCAAGCGGTCCAGGTCTACGCGCTGGCCAGCGGCAGCCCGGTGCGCGCCGGCGCGATCATGGCCGTGTTCGCTTTGGGCACCACGCCGGGCCTGGTCGCCATAGGCGCGCTGGGATCGCTCGGCGCTATCTCGAAGACGCGCACTGCGGTGCATCTGTTCCGTCTGGTGGGGGTCGCAGTTTGCGCGTTTGCGCTGGTCAACCTGGTGGGCGCCGCCCAGATCCTGCGGCCTAGCTGGTTTGCGGGGCCGCCCGCCCCGGCGGCAACGGTCCGCTCCGATAACGTGACCGACTATGCCGGCTACCAAGTTGTCCGCACCATCCAAGATGGGCGCGGCTACACGCCGCGGGTCGCCACGGTTTATGTGGATCGCCCGGTGCGCTGGGAAGTCGATTCCCAGGCGCTGTCTTGCACGTCGTCGATGAACCTGGAGGCGATGGGGTTGGGCACGGTCAACCTGCAAGACGGCGTAAACGTGTTCGAGTTCACCCCGACCGCAGTCGGTACCCTGCATTACACCTGCGGCATGGGCATGGCCCCGGCCCAGATCGATGTTATTGAAGCTCCCCCTGAGGCTGGTTGAATATCCAGCGTCCCGTAATGGTTAACCACAGGGTGGGCCCGTCCGCCCGCCCCGACCAAGAAAGACACACATGGCCGCGACCGACACTCCGATCCGCACAGTTGATCTAGCGCTCACCGGGATGACGTGCGCCGCCTGCGCTGCCCGGATCGAGAAGAAGCTGAACCGCATCGAAGGTGTCCAAGCCAGCGTCAACCTGGTCCTCGAGACCGCCGCAGTTGAAGTCAGCGGGCCGGCCACAGCCGAAGACTTGATCAAGGCCGTGGAAGCCGCCGGTTACGGCGCACGTCAGATCCGCCGCCCGATGCCGACCGCCCAACCCCCAGCCCCATCCCCTGGCGTTGCATCCGACCGGGCCACCGGGGCTGAGCCAGACCCAGGCGGGCCGGGCCCGCAGATGCAAGAGCTGCCCGGGATGGCTGACATGGACGGGATGGAGCCGGCCGCGGCGGCGCTGGAACCGGGTGACCCGACACTGCGTCTCCGGCACCGGGTGATCGTCTGCGCTGTGCTAGCAGCACCGGTGGTGCTGCTAGCGATGATCCCGCCGCTGCAGTTCACCTATTGGCAATGGTTATCACTGACATTGGCGGCGCCTGTGGTGGTCTGGGGCGCGTGGCCGTTCCACCAATCGGCGTGGAAGGCGGCGCGCCACGGGCTGGCCAACATGAACACGCTGATCTCGATAGGGGTGAGCGCAGCGTTCCTTTGGTCGCTGTGGGCTTTGTTCTTGGGCGGTGCGGGGATGCCCGGGATGCGGATGGAGTTTAGCTGGACGGGCGGTGGCCGGGCCGAGATCTACCTTGAGGTCGCATCTGCGGTCACGGTGTTCATCCTGACAGGGAACTATCTCCAGGCGCGGGCCAAGCGGCGTTCGGGAGCAGCGCTCCGCGCGCTGCTTGATCTGGGCGCGAAGGATGTCACGCTGCTCCCGGATGGCCCTGACGGGCCGGAACACCGCGTCCCGATCGGATCACTCAAGGTGGGTGATCTGTTCCTGGTTCACCCCGGCGAGAAGATCGCCACGGATGGCGAGGTGATCCGGGGCGCCTCAGCGGTCGACGCGTCGCTGCTGACCGGCGAATCGGTCCCGGTGGAGGCCGGCCCTGGCGACAACGTGACGGGCGCGACCATCGCGGTCGAGGGTCGGCTGGTGGTGCGTGCCACGCGGGTCGGGGCAGACACTGCGTTGGCCCAGATCGCACGGCTGGTGTCGAATGCGCAGAGCGGCAAGGCCCGGGTGCAGCGTTTGGCGGATAAGGTTTCGGCGGTGTTCGTCCCGATTGTGGTGGGCCTTGCCCTGGTCACGCTGGTGGCTTGGTTGATTGTGACGCAAGATGCCGCGCGCTCGTTTACGGCGGCAGTCGCCGTGTTGATCATCGCCTGCCCGTGTGCACTGGGCCTCGCAACGCCGACTGCTTTGCTGGTCGGCACTGGCCGGGGCGCCGGACTCGGGATCTTGATCAAGGGGCCGGAGGTCCTTGAGGCGGTCCGTCAGATCGACACGGTTGCATTGGACAAGACCGGCACCATTACTACTGGGCGCATGAGCGTGGCTGGCCAGTTCCTGGCCCGGGGCCAAGACCCGGCCGAGTTTGCCCGCCGCGCCGGGGCTGTCGAATCCGCTTCGACCCACCCGGTAGCCGTAGCCGTGGCCCAGCACGCCGCAGCCGCCCTGGCTGATGCTGCGGGCCCAGCACACAACTTGCCGGTCCCGGACGGGTTTGTCTCCGTACCGGGCCAAGGCGTCCACGGGGTGGTCTGCGGCACCGAGGTCTTCGCGGGCAAGCCCGACTGGCTGACCGCCCAAGGCTTGGTGGTGCACGAGGGGTTGGAAGACGGCATCGGGCAAGGGCAGGACTTGGGGCAAACGGTCGTGGCCGTCGGCTGGGATGGGCGGGTGCGCGGGGTGATCGCGGTGGCGGATGCGCCGAAACCGACCTCGGCGCAGGCTGTCGCGGAACTGAAGCAGCTCGGGATGACGCCGGTGCTGCTGAGCGGAGACAACGCCCGGGCGGCCAAAGCGGTCGCGGCGGCGGTCGGGATTGACCGGGTGATCGCCGGTGTTTTACCTGGTCAAAAGGTTGACGTGATCAAGCAGTTGCAGGCTGAGGGCGCCAAAGTGGCAATGGTGGGCGATGGCATCAATGATGCGCCGGCGCTCGCTCAGGCCAATTTGGGGATGGCGATGGGAACCGGTGCGGACGCGGCGATCGAGGCTTCGGACCTCACCTTGGTCCGGGGCGACCTGCGGACTGTGCCTGATGCGATCCGCCTGTCCCAGGCAACACTCAGGATCATCAAATCGAATCTGTTCTGGGCCTTCGCTTACAACACTGCGGCCTTGCCGCTGGCGGCATTTGGGCTGCTCAACCCCATGATTGCGGGGCTCGCCATGGCGTTGAGTTCGATCTTTGTGGTCTCGAACTCGCTCCGGCTGCGCCGCTTCAAGGCCTGGTCCAACTAACCGCGCCGCTGCGGGTCCCAGGCGCCATGCGGCACCTTGGTGCCGATGACTTTCATCACCGCCGGTGGGTTTCCGCCTTGCTCCAGGACGCCGGCCCACCGGCCCACGCTGAGCACCCCCGCACGCATCACCCCCAGTTCCGCCCGCCACACCGCCGTATAGTCAACCGGCGCTGGGACGCGGGCGAGGGCCTGGCGGACCAAGCGCCGTCGCCGTCGCCTGGTTCACCGTCTCTGGCGGCGGCGCATAGCCGGTCGGCGCATAGCCGCTCGGCGCATAGCCGCTCGGCGCATACTGGGTGGCCGGTCCTGGTGGTTAGGTGGCTTTCGCGACGTGAGCGGCGGCGGCATCGACCGGGGAGATGTCAATGTTGAGCGAAACGGCGAGGGTCTCGCGCTGGATCATCTCGGCGTGGTCGCGCACCGCGTGGACCCAACCGCGCGGCACGGCCAGCGACAAGTCAATCCTGTCGGAAACATGCAGACCAGCGGCTTTCCGTTCGTCTTGGACCAGGCGGATCAAGTCGCGGGCGTAGCCTTCGGCGGCCAGGGCGTGATCAACCTTCAGCTCTAGCACCGCGAAGGCGCGGCCGGACAGCACCACCGCAGCCATCTGGTCCCCGACGGCGTCTTCCACCACGGTCCGGGTGGCGTATTCGCCTTCGACCAACTCGACGGGGCCGTCGGCGGTCACCACGACCACGCCGCCTGCTGCGTCGCGCTCCCAGCCGCCCCGCTTGACCGCCTGGATCACGCCCTGCACCGCTCGGCCAAGCCTGGGACCAGCCACCCGCGCGTTGACTTCCAATTTGGTATAGACACCGTGCGCGCGGGCCGTTTCCGCAGAATATTCGGCCAACACCAATTCCTTGACGTTTACTTCAGCTTTGATTAGGTCTCCGAAGGGTCGCAGGGCCGCCACGGATTCGTCGGCCACAACCAGGCGGCGCAGCGGTTGCCGCACCTTGACGCCGTGCGTCTTGCGCATCGACAACACCGCCGAGCACACCTCACGCACCCGCTCCATGGCTGTGACCAGCGCATTCGCCTCCGTCAAAGCCTCCGCGTCCGCGCTGGTCGGCGCCAACGACGGCCAGTCTTGCAGGTGCACCGACCGTCCCCCGGTCAGGCCGCGCCAAATTTCCTCAGCCAGCATCGGCACCAGCGGCGCCGCCACCCGGGTCAGAGTTTCAAGCACCGTATAAAGGACATTGAAGGCCGCCAAATCCTCATTCCAGAAACGGTCCCGCGATTCCCGCACATACCAGTTATTGAGCGCGTCCAAGAATTCACGGATCGCTTCACACGCCTCCGGAATCTGGCAGCTATCAAGTTGCTCCGTTACTGTTTCCACCAAGCGGCGGGTGCGCGCCAGGATATACCGGTCCAATTCGCCGAGGGTCGCATAATCCGCCGCCGTCACGCGCCGCGCCTGATAGCCAGCACCACCATTGACCGAATTAGCATAAAGCGCAAAGAAGCTCCACGTGTTCCACAGGGGCAGCAAAACCTGGCGGACGGCATCGCGAATCGGCTCGTCTGTTACCACCAGGTTCCCGCCCCGCAAGATTGCGCTGGACAGCAAAAACCACCGCATAGCGTCCGCGCCGTCGCGCTCGAAAACTTCCCGCACGTCCGGGAAATTCCCCTTCGATTTCGCCATTTTCAGCCCGTCATCTCCCAGGACAATACCGTGCGTCAAGCACGTCCTAAAGCTCGGCTTATCGAACAGCGCAGTCGCCAGGACATGCAGCGTGTAAAACCAGCCGCGGGTCTGCCCAATGTATTCCACAATGAAATCACCCGGATAATGTTCCTCGAACCATTCGCGGTTCTCGAAGGGGTAATGAACTTGAGCGAACGGCATTGACCCTGATTCAAACCAGCAATCCAGGACCTCCGGCACGCGGCGCATGGTGGACCGGCCTGTCGGGTCATCCGGATTCGCCCTGGTCAGGGCGTCGATCGCGGGCCGGTGCAAGTCAGTCGGGCGGACACCGAAATCCCGTTCCAGTTCGTCTAGCGAACCATAGACATCCACCCTGGGATAGGCCGGATCATCTGACACCCATACCGGAATTGGGCTGCCCCAATAGCGGTTGCGGGAAATAGACCAGTCGCGGGCTCCTTCCAGCCATTTCCCGAATTGCCCATCACGCACGTGCGCTGGATGCCAGTCGATTTGCTGATTCAATTCGACCATCCGGTCACGGAACTGTGTGACTGCAACAAACCAAGAACTGACCGCGTACTGGATCAACGGCGTGTCGCAGCGCCAACAGTGCGGATACGGATGCTCGTAGGTTTCCTGCCGCAACAGTTGGTGCGTGGCTTTGAGTGCGGCGGTGATCGGCTTGTTCGCCTCGAATACGCCAAGCCCCGCCCAGTCGGTGACCGGCGCCGTGAACTTGCCGGCGGGATCGACCGGGTTGACCAACTGGATTCCGGTTGCATCCGCCACCAATTTGTCTTCTTCGCCATAGGCCGGAGCGATGTGTACCAGACCGGTGCCGTCTTCGGTGGTGACGTAATCCGCCTCGA